>JBMFJL010000006.1:0-19724 GCA_049973735.1 Nanopusillaceae archaeon | reverse complement strand
AAATAATGGAAATGGTAACTATATATTAAATAGCTATATAAATTCAAATATATTTGGAATATATTTAACATCTTCTAGAAATACTATAAATAATGTAACAATAAGAGTAGGACAGGTATTTGGATTGTATGTAACTCAACCAAATAATATAAGTAATGTAATAACATATGGAGGAATATTTGGAGTATATTTAACAGGAAATGCTACTAATATATCTGTGTATAATTCACAGTTAGGTGCATCAATATTTGGACAAGGAATTATATATAATTTAACATTCTCTAGTGGAAGTATAATATACCAGTATGAGGGACAGGCATTTATAAATAAAGCTAACAACATACTTCTAGCAACGGTAATGAATGGAATACTATACAATTTCGCCGCAGGAGTATCTATAATAGGAAATCCATTAGCAAATGTTACTTTTATATATGATAACCCATTAGCAAAAAGTTATGTTGTTGAAAAAGTTGTTAGCGGAATTAGTAATATAATATCTGTTAATAAAACCTTTGTTCCATCTGGCTTTGGAAATTATATATTATTCTACACATAATTTTTATTTTTTCTATAAAGAATTTTATTTATGATATGCAAACATTTCCCTACATGTGGAGGATGTCAAATACAAAATCTATCTTATGATAAACAAATAGAATTTAAAGTAAATAAACTAATAAAAATATTTGGAAAAGAACCTGATGAAGTTATAAAGTCGCCAAAAATATTTTATTACAGAAACAGGATGGATTATGCTGTTGGATATAATTATGAAGTAGGATTAAAAGAATATGGAAAATGGTACGCATATGTAGATATCTTCGAATGTTTATTGCAATCAGAAGAGTCAAATATTATAAGGAATAAATTTAGAGAATTTTTAAAGAAAAATAATTTAGAACCATGGGATGTAAGAAGAAACGAAGGATTTGCAAGATATATTGTAATAAGAGAAGGAAAATTTACAAATGAAAGAATGGTAAATATAATAACATACAAAACTGATAAGTTAGACTATTATAAAAAACTGTTTTTAGAATTTTATGAAGAAATTAGCGAGTATATTACTTCTTTTTATTGGACTATAAATGAAAAGGTTACGGATGTGTCTTATGGAGACATAAATTATAATCTAGCTGGAGATAAATATATTAAAGAAAAGGCTTTAGATAACCTTTACTATATTTCTCCAAATAGCTTTTATCAACCAAATAGTTATACTGCAGAAATATTATTAAAAAAGGTTTTAGAGTTTACAGAACCAAAAGAAAACGAAATAATCTATGATTTATATGCAGGAGCTGGTTTTTATACAATAGAAATTGGAAAATATTCAAACTATGTTTTTGGTATTGATAATAATAAAGAAAATCAAGAAATTTTTGAATTAAATAAAAAATTAAATGAGATAAAAAACCCGAAATTTTTGTTATCGAATGTAGAAGATTTAGAAAAAATATCTGCAGATAAAATAATAGTAGATCCACCCAGACCTGGGATACATAAAAGAGCTATGAAAAAACTAGTAGAATCTAATGCGAAAAAAATAGTATATGTATCATGTTATCCCGAAACACAAAAAAGGGATATAGATATATTAATAAATAAAGCTGGTTATAAAATGGAAAACTTCATAATGATAGATCAGTTTCCCCATACATATCATGTGGAAACAATTGTGGTTCTATCTAAGTAACTGACTCGTGATAAAATTTATAATATTCTAAATAATTTTACTATATTATGATAAGAGGACAATTCGGTTTGTCTACATTGATAATATTGATAGCAATAATAGTAACAGCGGCAGTAGCAGCTGGAGTAATAATATATACAGCAAATGCTTTACAAGCAAGAGCTTTACAAACAGGACAGCAAGCTCAGGAAAGAATTTCAACTGGAGTACAGATTACTCAATTATTTGGATACCAATATGATCCTTCAACGGGTCAATTCAACAATCAACTACAAAAAGTAACATTCTTAGGACCAGTAGTGCAATTAATGCCTGGATCTGGACCAATAAATTTTGAAAATGTTAATATACTAGTTACAACATCATATGGACAAGTTTATTCATATACTTCATCTCCATATCAACCCACAGCAGTTTATGGAGTATTAACAGGAGGAAATGTTATAGTAACGGGATTTGTATTTAATAATCAAGTAAACATATTATCTGTAAATATAACAAATCCAACAATATGTAATACATTAAACTATAATTCAAGTACTAGATATGTATATGCTTCAATTCTAGAGCAAATTAACGGTACCATTACAAAATGTTCTGTTAATCTTAATGATTCAATCGTAGGAGCTCCTATATCACTAAACCAATATTTGCAAATAGTACAAGAATTGTATGAAGTTGAAAAAATAAATACATATGGTCTACTGGGAATTGCAATAAATCAACAAAGCGTTTATCTAACAAATGGAGAATTATATGAATTATTATTATACTTACCAACACCATTAGTAACAAACGAAGGATACACAATTCAAATTACTCCAGTTAATGGATATACAGCGCAATATGGAGGATATGTACCATCAGTTTTAGCCCAATCTGTAGTATCTTTTGGAGGAACAAGCTAGCAGAAATTTTTTATTATTTTTCTAATATAGATTTTTAATATATCGCCGCCGTAGCTCAGTTGGTAGAGCGGTGGACTTGTAATCCACAGGTCGCGGGTTCAAGTCCCGCCGGCGGCTTTATATCTAACAGAAATATTCACTTCTTGCATAGATTGTTATAATAGTTCTATTCGCTTTATTATTGTGTTATTTTATATTTAAAAGTTAAAAAAATAATTTTCTATAATTTTCTATGGATGAATTAGTAGCAATAATACTGGCTGGTGGTTTTGCTAGAAGATTTAGACCTTTATCAGATTATATGCCAAAACCGCTATTTCCAGTAGGAGGTGTACCTGTAATAAACTATAATATAGAAAGAATACTAGAACTTAATGTATCTTCAATAATAATTTCGATTAATAGAAGATTTGAAAATAATTTTAGATATTGGCTATATTCCTTAAGATCATTTTATCCTGAAGATTACATAAGTAAAATACATCTTTCAATTGAACCTTCCACCTCAGAAGAAACTAAATTGGGAGCTATCGGAGGACTGAATTATACAATACAAGAATATAATATTAGCAGCGATATTTTAATTGTTTTAGGCGACAATATATTTAATTTCAATTTATTGAAAGTTGTTTCTTTAGGAAAAAAAGAAAGAAAAATAGTTATAGCATCCTACGATATAAAAGACTTTGAAGAATCTAAAAGATTTGGGGTATTAAATGTAGAAAAGAATATAATAAAGGATTTTGAGGAAAAACCAGAAAAACCAAAAAGCACAATTGTATCTACAGGTATATATTTTGTTCCTAGGGAAAAGATAAGATTGCTCGAAGAATATATGAATAGTCCAAATAGTAAAGATTCTATAGGAAAATTATTTGAATGGATGATAAAAGAAAAGAAGGAAACAATTCTTACTTATACATATACTGAAGGATTTTGGTTTGACATAGGAACTCCAGAAACATATGCTAAAGCAGAAGAATATATAATAAAGCAAGGTCTGTATAGAAGATGGATGTGGCCATAAATAAATTTAAAGCATCTCTAAATTTAAATAATAATGGAATAGAAAATTTTTATAATTATAACACAATATTCTTTCAATGAAAAGATTATTGTTTAATAATGGTATATTCCTAGACAAAGACAAAATAGTAAATTTTTACGAAGCTCTATATTTATTGGAAAAACAAAAAGTTGAGGTATATGACACTGCAGGAAATAAACTAAATATTGAATTTTTTTTAAAAGAGGAAAAAATCAGATTATATTATAAATTTTACAAAATATTCAAAGAAAAAGGATATATAGTAGGTACAGGCCTAAAATTTGGGGGAGTATTTAGGATATATGAAAATATTGAAGAACATTCTAAATGGATCGCCATACCCATAAGTTCAAATGAAAAGATAGATATATATGATTTTTTATCTAAAAATAGAGTTGCTCATAGTACCAGAAAGAAAATATTATATTGTATAGAGGATAATGGAAAAGATATATTTCTAGAAGTATCATGGAAAAAGCTTTAGTTAAAATTCTGAATAACAAATTTATATTAGATAAAAAATATTATGATAAAATAGGAAGAATTGGGAAAATGGAAAAAGAATACATTTATTTAGATCCGGAAGAGGTATTATATTGCCTAAAAAAAGGTTGGATAACGATTGAAAATATAAAAAATTTTGAGGAATTTCTAGAAAAATATTATGATAAAATAGATTTCAAAAAATATTATGTTTTTGAAGATTTAAGAAATAAGGGATATTATACAGAAATTAGAGACATTTTCATAGTTGTTTATGAAAATGAAAAAAAAGAAAAAATTTCTTATTATATCTATCCAATATTCGAACAGGAACTACTATATGTAAAAGAAATATTAGAAATTATGGATAAATACGGACTTGATAAAATAATATTAGGAATTATTGATATTGAAAAAGAGATAGTATACTACGAGATAAAAAAAATAAATTTATAAGAATTTTAATAATTTAATTTTAATGGAAAAAGATCATATATCTATAGGAGACGAATTAGATATTTTGGTTAGACATGACAGAAGGTTAGAAAAATTAAACAGAAATTTTGGAGATCTTTTGGGTAAAGGATTGCAATTATTTTCTCTAGGTGGTGCTATATATTATTATGTTATATCAAACATATTAACAGATTTTCATTTAAAGAGAGGGTATCATCTTGTAAGATCTCCATTAATCACAAATACAGAATTGTACAAGATTTCTGGTCATTTATCATACTATAAGCAAAACATGTATATTTTTAAAATAGAAGAAGATGAATTCGCAATAAAGCCAATGAACTGTCCACACCATATATTAATATTCATTAACCTACTAGAGAAATATAGAAAAATAAAGTTACCTTTTAGAACATTCGAATTGGGAACTGTTCACAGATATGAACCATCCGGTAGCGTTTATGGTTTATTAAGAATAAGATCTTTCACTCAAGATGATTCTCATGTATTTATCACACCAGAATTATTAGAAAAAGAAATAGAGAAACTATTAGATGAAATGATATTGCTATATGAAAAATTGTTTAGTATAGATCTTAAAAGATCAGAATTTAAAGTAAGGTTGAGTTTGCATGATCCAAATAAGATGGAAGAATATTCTGGAAAGAAAGAGGATTGGGAATATGTAGAGAATATAATGAGGAAAGTATTGGAAAAATTATCTAAGAAATATAATTTCTCAACATATGAAGGTATAGGAGAAGCAGCATTCTATGGACCAAAATATGATTTTACATTGAAAATTGGTGAAAAAGAATGGCAGCTTGGTACAATACAGCTAGATTTTAATTTACCAAGAAACTTTAGACTAATTGAATTAGTCAAAGATTACTTTGGAATTGATAATTTATATATAATACACAGAGCATATTTGGGTTCTATTGAAAGATTTTTGGGTGTATATCTGGAGTCATTCAAAGGAAGGTTACCTTTTGTTTTAAATCCATTACAAGTTGTTGTACTTGAAATAAATACCGGAAATGAAGAAAAAGATAAAAAAATAAAAGAAGTTGCAGAGGAAGTTTTCAACAAATTAAGGAATATGGAAATAAGGACAGTAAAAATTGATACATCTAAAGTTGAACTGAGTAATACAACAAGAATATTAGAATCTATATATAAACCATCTATAATACTATATATTGGAGAAAGAGAAATAATTAATAGAGAATATTCAATAAGATATTATGATATAAAAGAAAGGTCTGTAAAAGAGATAAAGGGAGATATAAATGGGTTGATTAATTTAATAGAAAAACTTGAAGAACCGGTATTTGAATTAAACAATAAGAAATATAGAGTATTTGAAGATTTCAACTTTATATTTGAATGAAGAAGATAGATGAAGGTTGGCACTCAGAAATTTTTTTGACAGAAAGAAATACAATAATAAAGAGGTTTAAAAAAGGATTGACAAAAAATTATGAAAAAGAAAAATATTTTTTAAATTTCTTAAAAGATTACGGATTCGTTCCAAAAATTATAAGTTATGATGATAGCAACTTAGAAATTGAAATGGAATTTATTGATGGAAAAAAATTTAAAGACTTGAATATTAATGAAAAGATTAAATATATAGATAGAATACTTGATATATTATTTTTATTAGATAAATTAAAGATAGAAAAAGAGGAAATGCAGAGACCATATGAACATATAATTATAAAAGAAAATAAAATATATTTAATTGATTGGGAAAGAGCAAAAATCAAAGACAAACCTTCTAATTTAACCCAATTTATTCAATATTTAATAAAAGAGAGAATTTTAGAATTTAAAACTGATTTAATAGATTTATTAAAAAAATATAAAAATACTTACTCAGAAGAAATATTTTATAAAATAAAATCGTACATAAATAATAATCTAGCCCCCGTGGTGTAGTAGGAAGCATGCGGGACTGTCGATCCCGTGGTCCCGGGTTCAAGTCCCGGCGGGGGCGCTTCCCGAAACATACTTTTTAGCGAATTCATTCGCAAATTTTAACCTTTCCAAATCATTAAACCCTTTAATGTAACCATAAAAGTTTGCTGCATTCCAATAGTCTCCTGCACCTGTAACTATTTTTGGCTGGACTCTATCTACTTTTACATATTCTTTTGATGGTAAAGAATAAACAAAATCTGGGGAATGCAAATCTAAATTCTTTACATTTAATTCAAAATATAATTTATTAGCTAGATCTATAATATCGTCATATTTTATTTTTAAGAAATCTCCAAGGAACTTCAGTTCATATTCATTTAAACTCAAAACCCATATAGAATTTTCTTTTAATATTCTTACTAATTCACTTAAGTTTTCTAAATTAATTGACGGATCCCCAATATCTAAATATATTTTTGCATTACTAGATTCGATAATGTATTTAATTAATTCATTGGATTTCTTGTTATTATTCCAATTTCCAATGAAAATATAATCAGATCTTTTTATTATTTTATTATATTTTTCAATTTCCTCTTTTCCTATTTGTATCCCTTTTGGATCTGTTATCATTATTCTATCGTTTTCCTTTTCTATTGCTATTGTAATTGATAGATCTTTGTATATTGGATAAAATTTTATCTTTAATTTATTTTCTTTTATAAAATCTTTCAAAAATTTTTCAGAAAATTTATTACATCCTGCAATTAAATTGTTTTTTATTCCCAACATAGATAAAGCAATTGAAAAATTAGCCGCATTTCCTCCAATCTTTACCTTTATATCTTTATTTATATTTCCTGTACTTTTTTCAATTGAGATATCCCTTATTATTATGTCAATGAACAGATCTGGTAGAGATGTTATCATATTTTATTTTATATATTCCATACGATATTAATGCATTGGTTAGATTTGCCAATATTATTGAATACACCGCGCCCCATACACCATAATAATATATCAAAAAGATATCAAATATAAAGGAAAATATAACTGATAAAACAAAATATATTGAATAATATTTTTCCATTCCTTTTCTGTATAGTAATAGAGAATATATATTAAAGGATTGGATTATTATTATTAAAGATAGATATTTTAATAGATCTGCTGATAATAGATATGATTCTCCAAAAAATAAAATTATAATGTAAGGTCCTAGCAATACTAACATGAAAAATAAAACTATGTTTATAAATAATTGAAATAAAACTATTTTATTTATATTTTCCTTTAATTTTCTATCATCCCATCTTAATATTCTTGGTAATGATATACCACCGACAGAAAATATTGATGAAATTGTTGATACTATTAAATTTGCGTTGTAAAACAACCCTAATTCCTTAAATGAGGTAAATATTTTTATTATTTGTATTTCAAAGCTAGAATATGCACTTACTATAAATGGAATTATATTTAAATAAATTGATAACTTTAAATATTCTTTTATATCCCTTAAATATGTTTTTTTATTTAAACTATTTAATATTATTTTTCCATATTTTTTCATAACATAATAAAATAATATAGAATCAAATACCAAGTAAGCTATAAACATTCCTATTAAGAATCCACTCTTTTTTAATATGTATGCAAATAATGATATGAAAATCAATTTGAACAAGGATTCTAATATTAGAAAATTTCTCACTTTTTTAATATCTAGATAGGAATATAGTATTGAAAAGAAAGCGCCATCTAATACAATTAATATTGCAATAGCATATGATAAATACAAATAGTATATACTATAATAAACAAATATGTTCTCAAGAATATAATAAGAAAATAGAGATATTATTATTAAAGCTAAAACAAAAAATATGGCCTTAGAATATATATCTACTTTTATGTATTTTTCTATTTCTTCTTCATTTTTTATATTTTCAGACATTTTCTTCATAAGCAAAGTATTAGTAATACCCATAAATCCGGACAATATTAATATGAAATTGTATATAGCGATGTATGCACCATAAAAGTCTTGAGTCAATATTCTAACCAAAATTACTGTTAAAATAAATGTAAATATCTTATATAAAATTAATCCTATTTTTTCATTTATGTAATCTCTTATATATTTCTTTTTTAGCAAGACATCCATTATTTTCCAAAAGAATATTTTGTATATTTTTAGATTTACATAAAATATATATAAAAAATCTTTTCCAAGCTTGTAATCTAAATTTATGGATTTTCTTTCATTTTTTATTATCATTTTGATTATGTTCTCATATAAATTTATGTTATAACCTCCAACTATAAATGGATTATAAAGGAAGCTTCCAAAAAAATTTTTCTTAACCAAAATCATTTTTCCTTTTTCTATATTATTATATATATACTTTAAATCTCTTAGATTTATATTAATTTTTTCATATATGGCTACAAATTTCCCTTCTATTTTTATTTTTCTTATATCTTTTATATTTTCTACTAAATAAAACTTTATATTTATTTTATTTTTTATTTTAATTACATTTTCCTTGTTTTCCTTTTTTGTTATACATAATAATTCTAAATTATTTTTTTTACAAAACCTATACAAAAAATATAAGTTATAATATAGCTTTCTGTAATCGCTACCGAAAAAGATATATACTAGTTTATCCATAAATAAAAGCTATTATTGTAATAATTATTTGCAAGAATACTATTGTATAAACAACACTTTTTTCTGTTGCTTTTTTAAAGAGTTTTTTGTTTATTTTTATTGCTAAATGAGTTACACTGTATATTTTATCATATGGTTCGTCCAATTCATTATTTTCATTTGGTATTCCAAAATTTTCTTTATATACACCATTTAATAATCCTCTTATAAATAAGAATAATTCTAAGAAATACAAGATAAATAATATTAGTCCAAATTGTTCTATATCTCCCAAAATAACTAAGGTTCCAAATAGAGAACCAATTCCATAGGTAAATGCATTTCCAGGAAATACCTTTGCTGGATATTTGTTGAATATTAAAAATGCCAAAATTGAAGATACTGTTATTAATGATATTTCTGCTAAATAGTAATAACCTAATTGATAGAATTTTATACCCAATGCACCTATAAGCGATATACCCATTAAAGCTTCTAATCCATTATATCCGGCTATCATATTGAATGCGTTCGATGTACCCGTAATTATTATTGGTATAAGTAACAATGGAAATAATATCCCTAAATCAACTTTTCCTATAAATGGAAAGTTAATTGTAGATACTCCTACAGAAATTATAACTAATGGTAATGATAAAATTAGAGTCATTATTGGCTTTTGCCAAGGTTTTAACCCTTTTTTCCATCCTAATATATCATCAAATAACCCTAATATTGTTACAAGCGATAATAAAGTGGTTATTGCAAAAACATGTACTAAATTTTCAGTTGTATTAAATATATATACTTTTAGTCCAATGTATATTAAAAGTCCAAATATTATGCCTATTATAGAATATAATCCACCAATTTCTGCAACTTCTGGTTTATCATATTTATTCATATCTTTTCCTACATATCCTTTTTCTTTAGCTATTGGTATCCACTTTTTAATTAACAAATAACTGATAAAAAAAGATATAATTGGAGGTATTACTCCAAGAATCAAGTTTTCATACATCATAATGTGTTTTAAATGGTTTTAAGTTATATATCTTTGCACATTCATTTATCTGATTCAGATTTGTCGCTAGATATAGACAATATAAATGATCTGGTACTGTGAAATTTGATGGAAAGTTTACTTTCCATACTTTTGCCGGTGGTATATCAATATATATCAGAGGACCAAGTCCATATTCCTGATTACTGTAGTATGCTAAATTAAATGTACCATTATAATCATTATTCAAGAAATATAATTGTATCCAATCGTAGTTAAATGCTTTTTCTGTTATAAAGTGTGCATATCCGAACAATCCCAATAAATTTCCAGAGGCTAACATTGAATAAGATGGGGAAATATATAGCATTCCTCCATATGTTGCATTTTTAAATTCTATCAACTCTCCAGCAAAGTATACATACTTTAATGAAAGAACATGATATTTACTGGTTACTGGATTATATACATATATATTTGCACCAACTAAATTGTTTGGATTTATTTTAGCAACATCCAAATTCTGATATATTCCGCTTTGAATTACAATTGATTGATTAAATAATAATTGGACCTGAAATATTACACCACAAGAATTTTTATTTATTATTCCTATTGGTTCTTTATATAAACATCTTTGTATCAAATTTCCATCTATGTATAGATCTTGATCTAGTGGTATTTGTCCTACGTAGAATAGACTATTATTTGTAGCAAGTACATAATATCCATTATAATATACTGCTGGGAAATTCATTCCAGGATTTGTATCTACAAACGATTGTAATACACTTATCCAACTCTCTTTATCATAACTGCTGTTTGATCCTAAAAATTGAAATGCTGTAGATTTACCTATATCTGTTGGATCTATATAGAAATATGCAGGCCTTAAATAACTCATATTGTACAATTTATTTAATAGGTAAAGTTCTTCTTTAGATAAATTAAATTGGTAAATAGAACTCTCTGATCCGTTGAATTGATATAATAATTTTATCCAATTATTGTAACCTAGCCTGTTTTTTATATTCTTTATATTATTTACTTCTTCTTTAGAAAATCCTAGTTTGTCATATATATAATCATAAAATACAGAATTTTCATTAAATAATTCTAATGTTTTAAATGTTTGATAGTTATAATTTGCATGAACATAAAATAGTTGTAATGTTTCAGTTATATTTGTAGAAGACAAACCATATCTACCCATTAAGTGATTCCAATATGGATATTGATTTGATCCGGTGACCCAAGCAGTTCTATTTCCTAAAGTAAATATGTAATAACCATAATCCCACCAGGAATTAATTATTGCATCTTCAGGTGTATTATATCTAATCCATAGAAATGTATTAATCTCATAAGAGGGAGTTCCTGAACCAGCAACTCCAATTGGCGATATATAATTGTAAAGCAAATAACTTTGATGTAAATCTGAACTTTTTACTGGATATAGTAGTACTCCATAGATTACTAAAAGGAATATTCCATATTTGATCATATTGAATCTGTTAATTTCTTTTCCTAAAATTAATTCATAGAATATATATGATAGTAAAAATGCAAAAGGTATTATGATAATGATATATATTGGTATTATCGCATTTACATTCATTTCTGCAATTCCTCTCCCAATATATGAGTAGAAACTATGTAAATAGTTTCCGGCGTTATATCCCGAAATGGCTGCTAGTATTAATAGAAATATGACTGGTACTATTTTTACAACTTTTTTCAATTTATCAAAATCTTCTCTAAATATATTGAACGATTCTACTCCATATGCTACTAAAAATGGAATAACAAATCCTGAATAGTATACTAATCTATATACATATTTGCCAACAACAAGAGATATAATCGACAAAGATAAAATGAATAATTCTTTATCTGTTAATTTTCTATTAGATATTATTATATATCCGGTGACAACAAAAAGTAACATTATCCAAGATATGAATATACTTATAAAGGAACTTCCTATGATTATATCTGAAAACAAAACAAATTGTAATGATAAAGATAAAATAGTTAATTCAATTATAGATTTTCTCAGAACTTTTCCTTCATCTTTATCTGATATAGACATAACTAAAATATAATATAATAGTAGTAATATTCCTAAAACTATTAAAGAGCCAGAAAATATTAATTCAGCCAAAGAAATTAACAATACAAACATATATTGTATATATAGTATCTTCTTTGGTTTATCTTTATCAAATATAATATTTGCTAATCCTAAATAAGTAAATATTACTCCTACAGAACCCATAAGACCTAGATAAAAAGATGCGGGAGTTGCTTGATATTCTGCAATAGTAAATCCCATCCTTTCACTTATAAATGGATTATTTAACAAGTTCTCCACAAATAAATTAAAGAATCTTGGTAAAGCTAAAATAGATAATAATATTATTAGCAATATTCTTTTAGATATCTCTTGTTCTCTTATAAATCTACCTAAAGTTACATTATTTATTTTATTAAATAAATCTTTATCTTTTATTAGCATATAAATATATGGCAAAACTGCCGGAATTATCATAATTAAATTATGAGAAGATAAAAATAAATGGTGCATTTCTGAATCTATATTTTCTAAATAATCCAAAATTCCTGTAAATCCTATATATGGTAAATAATAATAGATTTCATAATTATCTTTAGCCAATAAAAATCTAAACAGAGAAAACAATCCCAATGCCAATGGTATAATTATCCATCCTCCCCACCCTTCTCTAGCTAGCGTAGTACTAAATATCAAAAGAGTTAGATAATATTCTTTAGTTCCTTTAAATATTGGATATAAGAGTAGTAAAGCAAAGAACTCTGCAAATGTTAACATAACTAAAGGTACATTATAATTTGGTAGCATGGATACATGATAAAATAAAATTAATGAAATTAATGAATATAATAACAAAAATAGTCTTTTATATTTATTCTTTTCATTTACACTCTCCACATATTTGATAATGAAGTAAAAGGATAAAACAATAAATATAAAAGCTCCCAATTCTGTACCATATAAAACTAATCTAGTAGTTAAAAATGGATTTATGGCAAATACTATTGATGCAAAAAATGCAATATATTTATCTTCAAATATTCTTTTTGATAAGAAGTAAAATATTATTGCAGCAATTGCAGGTATATACACATTAGTAAAATCTACTACAACCCAAATTGGTTCAGTTGCAGCTGGATATATTCCAAAGTAATGTAGTATATTTACAAAAGATGCATAAGATAAAAAGTTATTTATTAGATAATGTATTAAATATGTAAAATATATAACAAGATTTTTATTATTTAAAGGCTGAAACAATGGGTAATATAAATTATATGTCAAATCAGAAAGGGAATGAGTAGTTAGTAATTCATGAAACAATTTAAAGAAATAATAAGCATCGGGACCAACTAAATTATAGTTTCCTAGTGCATTAACAAGCAAACCTTTTGATCCTATTGTTATAGCTACTATTGAAAAGATTATAGCGATCTCGATGAGTATACTTAATATTGTTTTTTTGTTTATATTTAATAACGCCATTTCTACTATTTTAGGTAGAAAATTTAAAAATTATTCATAAGACTTAGTTATATGCCAAAAAAGATGGTAAGCAAAGTTTCTGAAGAAGGTATCAAACATGCTGAAGATAACGTCATTAGGGAAAATACAGTAACTTGGAGTAAATCCTATAGAGCAGAAATAATAGATATTGTTGGTAGAACAGGAATGAGGGGAGAAGCTACTCACGTTATTGTTAGAGTATTAGATGGTCAGGATGCAGGAAAAATACTAAGAAGAAATGTTATAGGACCGGTAAGAAAAGGAGATATTATTGTGCTTAGAGAAACGGAAATATCTGCAATGCCAATAGAAAAGAAAGACTAAAATGATAGTAAAAAATATCTGTTCTTATTGTAGAAATGAAATTGAGCCTGGTACTGGATTAATTTATGCACTGAATGATGGAAAAGTATTATACTTTTGTAGTAGAAAATGTTATAGATATTGGGAAATGAAAAGGGATAATAGAAAATATAAATGGACTAAATATTATAACAAAAACAAATGACAGCTGGAAGACATCTTGTACAAAGAACACTTGTAGTCATTAAACCAGATAGTGTAAAAAGATCAATAATAGGAGAAATTATAAGTAGATTTGAAAGAGCTGGACTAAAAATAGTTGGATTAAAAATGATCAAGATGAGTAAAGAACAAGCAGAAAAGTTTTATCATGCTGATGATCTTTGGTTAGTATCTGTTGGAAATAAAACTCTTTCTAGATACCTAGAACTTGGTCTTAATCCAAAGGAAGAATTTGGTACAGATGATCCATTAGAAATAGGTAAAACAATAAGAAAATGGCTTATAGATTTTATAACATCAGACCCTGTCGTCTGCATTGTATTGGAAGGTGTTAATGCAGTAGAGGTTGTAAGAAAACTAGTAGGTCCTACAGAACCTTTAAAAGCACCACCTGGAACTATTAGAGGAGATTTTGCACACATGTCAATTGCATATGCTAACTGGAATAAAATTGTATTAAGAAATGTCGTACATGCATCTGAAACAGAAAAAGATGCTGAAAGAGAAATAAACATTTTATTTAAGCCAGAGGAGATATATAATTATAATAGAAACATTGAAGAAGTCATCTATTAGAAACAAAATACTTACAGCACTAATTATTTTTTCTTTTGTGATGGTTTTTTTATCAATTATTTATAAATATCTGTTTTCTCCTGTCTATATATTAAAATTCCCATACATAGTAAACATAACTGAAAATGATACTAAAATAATCGATTATGCATATTTAAATATTACAGGATATGATTTGGCATATATTTATTTTAACGGAATATTAAAAAGCAGAAATGAAATAATTATTACTAATAATTCTAACTACTCCGATTATTTCATAAATAGGATCGATGATTATATAGTAAATGACTCCATTGTGAAAGCAAATTATTTGCTATATTATAATAATTTAAGCATAATATATCCTCAATATGTATTTATACTATGTATTGAAGATTCTTGTGGCGCTTACAAATTTACACCTGTAGGTATATCATATGCTTTATTGGAATATGCATTAGAACAGAACAACACTCTTATAATATATATGAGCAAAAATGTTTCAGAAGAAATATTAAATGTTTTAAGTAATAGAAGAGAGAACTTATTGTATGTACTATATGATAATTTAAAATATGGAGAAATTAAAGTTTATAATACCGATATAATAGTAAAAAATCTTATATCGCTTTATTCTTTGAATAATAATATCTCTATTTCTTAATTACGATTCAAATGGATTTATAGCTTTAATCAATATTACAAAGAGTGCTGTTGCCATTGGCATAACTATTAAGACACTCATTAATTGCAAAAGAAATATATTTCCTCCACCAGCTATAGAACCCATCAATGTTGTCAATACTATTATAAATATTACACCTACTACAACAAGAGTTATATATATTTCCAAAAATATTTGAAGATTGTTTGAATACTCTATTATTTTTCTTTTATACTCCTCTGCTAAAGTTGCTGCCTGTTCATACAGATACCTTTCCAAATCCCCTCCTTCAGTGATCATTGTCCTAATACCTTCTAATATAGAAGCCCATCTTTTGGATGGTGAGTGCTCTACTTTATACTTTAAAGCTAATGGTAATGACAATCCTACAGTATCTACTAAATATATTATATCTTTAGCTTCCTTATGAATTTCTGAAAATTCTTTATATTTTGCCAATAATTCAAACATTACTTTAGGATTTACACCAGAAGATGCTAAAGCTGCCATGTATAAAGTAACATAATATAGCGAATTATCTATTTTTCTTTGCCTTTCAGATTTAACTAATTTCGGATAAATTCTAAAAAAGTAAAGCATACCAAAGAAAGATACAACCCATACAAGTGGTACTAAAAACAAAACATATATCGGAAGAGTTTTGTATCTCATTATAAACAATAATAGTAAAAAGAATACCAGTATTGTTATAGATATACTTACACCAATCGAATAAATCTTAGCTTCTCTTATATAATCAGATAATTTTTTCTTAAAACCTGCCGATAGATAATCATTAGTTATTCCTTCGAATAAGTCATCTAAGATACCCATAATATTTAAATTTCAAGATTGTAAAATAAAAATATAATGTCTACAGAAGATAAACCTAAAAATGTTCAAAAGAAAAAGAAATCCTTTCTCGATATACTAGGTATTACGCTAAATATAAATGAACCTGAAAACTATAAAAAGATAAAATTTGGAAATACCTATATAAAAGAGGAAAATGTAATATTATTATTCTCCATTATTGGAGCATTAATAATATTGATTATTGGTTTAATACTAAAATTATACTTAAACTATGTATCACTATCCATTCTAATATTAGTTATATATGCTGTAGGTGCCGGTCCTTATATTTTTTATAAGTATGTAAACGAGAAAATAAGAGAAAACATATTAGATAACTATCCTTACTTCTTGTCATATTTATCAGACAGCCTTTCTTCTGGTATGACTCTATTAGATGCTTTATACTATGTTTCCAATTTGGATTTGGGATATTTATCCAATTTTGTAAGAAAATTATATAGTTGGATTAAGTGGGGATATCCATTTGAAAAAGCTTTTTCCTTATTCAATATGTACTTTGATGATATACCAGACATAAAAGGAATAAATAACATTATACTTGAATCTTATAAGGGAGGAGGTGATCTTTCTAAAGTATTGAAAAGATTATATACAGATCTTCAAAACCTAAGGGATCTTGAAAAACTAAAAAAGGCATATATATCACAGCAAACAATGGTGTTATATGCTATATTTCTCATATTCATAGGACTTATGATATCTATATTAAATAGTATACAACCATTGATAGCTTCCCAATTTATTACTTCTGCATCTACAAAAAGCACTTTTAGTATATTTTCTTATAATATAAATTATCAACAACTTAAATTTGTTACAGAAATATCAATAATAATTATAGCAATTTCTACATCAATAATCATGGGTATTGCAGAATCTGGAAAGATACTATCTTCCTTTAAACATATAGGTATAACATCTTTTATCGCTATTTTATCTATAATAATATTTATATTGCCAGAACAAGTTAGTTTTACATTAAATGTTTATCCCAATCCGGCTTATGCTTATTCTCCTGTAAATATACAGATATATGCAACAAAAGATGCCATACCAATTAGTAATGTACAGATAATTCTTAATATTACTGGAATAGATGTAAACTACTCTTATGTGAATAATGAAATATTACAAAATGGCTATTATTCTACATCTTTAAGATTTACAGATCCTGGACAATATTTAATTATAGCACAAATGGATTTAAATGGTCAAAAATATACTGCAGAACAAAAATTAAACATTACAATATGAAAAGTCAACACTGGATCGAGTTTTTAGTAACCTTTATAATATTTTTAATTGTATTATTAACTTTTACTATGTCATGGATAAGATCATTAAGTAGTTTTTCAGTAGATATTTCAAGAATTGATAACTTTCAAAAAATATTATTAGGTACATTCTATTATACAAATGGATATGACATTAAATATGCTTCTAATATTTTAAATTATCCTTTTATTTTAGTTTCTAAGCCATCTGTAATTTTTGTGAATTATAAGTATTATCCTTGCACCAATTGTATTGAAATATATTATAGCAATGATAATCAATCTATTAATATTGTACAAATTACTCTAATAAAAAATTTAAATTCATCAGTCAATTTCTACATTTTTAATTTCTTTAGTGAACTTAATTATACAACAAACAACGCTACATTAAATTGTAGAAATATTTATGGATCTGTATTTTCATACTATGGTATTTATTATAGATCTTTTTATTATTGTAATGCTATTTTGAGCAATAACGCCTCAATTTCAATATTAACTGGAAATAATTTATTAGGATTTACAGATTATAAAAGTTCTTTATACATATATAATGGAGAAAAAATGATTGGTTATCCTACTTATCTTACATATTTTAGTACTATTTCTGATTATATTAGCTTCTTTACATATTTTAATAACTCAATAATATACAATATCCTCTCTTAAAAATACATTTATATTTATTTTCGAAATACTTTATATCAATAAAGGGCCCGTAGCTCAGCTGGTAGAGCGTCGGGCTTTTAACCCGAAGGTCGGGGGTTCGAATCCCCCCGGGCCCAGACTGTGCTTGATAGTCATCTATGGTTAACAAACTTTTATATGGGTTCAAGTTTTTATATAGAAAAATGAGGAAAATAAAAATATATAAATTAGGAGCTCTGATTGTTTTATTTTTACTATTATTCAATATTTACTCAGCAGAATATTATGAAATTAATATATATAACACGCAGTATAGTCCTACACCAGTACCATTTCAGCAGGACATAGCAATATGTAATGGAACAGTAAGTTTAAGAAGCAATTTCTCATATATAAATAATGCTACATTGTTTAATAAAATAAATCCAAATGGGCAAAATGTATTTTTCTTTAGAAATCTGCTCAATCCAACCGGTTCTATATTGTATTCATGGTACAATGGTCAAATTAATATTAATGGGGTATTTTGTGACGTTTGGTGGGTAAAACTGCCAGATGGAATCTCCGCAAATAGTACTTTAACTATTTATATGTACGTTGGAAATACTTCAGATAATTTCTATGTTTTGTACTATCCATATGTAGGAGCTCCAATACAAGTATTAGGAACTTCTCAATATGATAATGGAAATAACGTATTTAATTATTATCAAAACTTTGGTAATTTAAGCTCTTTACCATCAGGATGGAATAATTTAGGTTCTGTTTCAGTAACTTATAACATAAATTATACTAGGTATGTACAAACTTCAGCTTATTATTGGTATTACGGTTTGTATCGTAGTTTACCTTCTTCAATTGCAGGATCTTCTTTTTTAATAGGTACATATGTATATTCATATCCTAATGGTAATACAAATTATTTTGGTATAACTAATCAAACTCCGGTGATTTCAAATAGAAATTATTATACTGTATATACCTCTTTACCTCAAGGATATAATTTTGTTTTGCTTAATGTAAATTCTTCAAGTTCTTCTTCGACGATTGCTTATCTTACACGTGTTCCTGGATGGATAACCGGGTCATATCAGGATATATACTGGGTATTTATATCTGCATATCCTCCAAATGGAGTTATGCCTTCAATTTCTATAGTTCCTGTAATGGAAAATTTAACTATCATTTTAAATCAATCTTCTGCAAATGTAAATCCAGGACAAACTATTTCAATAAATGTTAGTGCAAATAATACACTGGGAAATAATATGACATTACAATGTTTACCACCTTCTGGAGTAACATGTTCTCCAACTCAAGTTAATATTACATCTGGAGGTAGTTATATATTTACAATAACTGCTCCATCAAATGTAAATAGCTATCAACAATATAATATAACATTCTTAGC
>JBMFJL010000005.1:0-20063 GCA_049973735.1 Nanopusillaceae archaeon | reverse complement strand
CTCCTATCCAATAGGGACAAAGGAAGGTATAAACCAATATTTAGAAGGTTTTATAAAGAGAGAAAATCTAAAAATTAGGGAAAAACCAATAAGATTGGATGTTAAAAGTTATTCTGAAATAGTTATTGGAAAACCATTGGTAGAATGGAAAAATCTGAAAATAAATCTGGGATCTTTTGTTCTAGAATCAGAATCTGGTAATATTAGGGAAAAAGAGATAGTTGGTATAATTGGTAGAAATGGTATTGGTAAAACAACCTTTATGAAAGCTCTAGCTGGAGAAATAAAATACGAAGGGGAGATATCTAAAAATGTAATTATATCTTATAAACCACAATATTTTGATTTTTCAGAATATAGTATTACTGTAGACAATTTTATATCAAAATTTAATGAAAAATATAAGAGCGAATATAGAGAATACCTGACAGAATTAAATATACAAGATCTATTAGATAGAGAATTAAATACTTTGTCAGGAGGTGAAAGTCAAACCGTATATACATTTGCAGTTTTAGTAAAAGAAGCAGATTTATATTTATTAGATGAGCCATTTGCAAATTTAGATATAGAGCAGAGATTAATATTATCAAAATTTATAAGAGAAATAATAAAAAGTAAAGGGAAAGCTGGAATAATTATTGATCATGATATTTCTTTCATAAATTGGGTTTCAGATAGATTATTAGTATTTTTAGGAGAACCTGGTAAATATGGAAAATCTGTTGGTCCAATGGATAATAAAGAAGCATTGAATTTATTTTTGAAAAATTTAGGTATTACCATGAGAATTGATCCGGAGACGAAAAGACCAAGAATAAATAAAAGAGGAAGTAGGTTGGACCTTGTACAAAAAGAAAGAGGTATATATTTTGAATAGCCTATTCTGTAGATTTTATAAATACATAGACTTTTCCGCCACAATATGGGCAGGTTCCTTCTACAGCCTTTCTTCCATTCTTTAATGTTACTACCTTAGGATTTTGTACTGGTACTTTCTTTTTACATCTTACACAATATGCAGTATATTGTTGTGCCATAAGGGATATATAACAAAAAAACTTATATATTTTGGGGAACTAGTTATTTTAAAAACAAATCATTTTTGTTTTTGATAAAAGCAAAAAATTAAGATTTGTTAACATTTTCATTATCATTTATATTTAAAATTAAATATTTGTTATTCTTTGAAATATTTATATCTATATTTAGTTCCATAAATTTTTTTCTTAATTCATTTGGTTCATAGTTCTCAAAAACCCAAGAATATATGGTCAAAAATTCAGCAATCTTCTCTAGATGTTTTATCTCTTTATCTATTTCCTCCAGATACTTTTTTTGTTCATTAATTATATTTAATATTTTTTGTTTTTCTTCATTAAGTTTCATAATTTTTTCATTTTCTCTTTTATTAAAATATAGCTCTATAAAATATTTGTTAATATCCTCCACAGGATTTTTTCGATCATCAATAATCATTTCCAATTTTACAACTTTTTTATATAGTTCAAAGATTTCTTTAATCTCATTCTCATTAAGTTCTTTTGGGTTTTTCTCTTTGTTTATATTTGTCTTTTCTAATATATATTCAGCATATTTTCCTCCTAGAGAAAAATCAATAGCTAAGGTCCTTACAATATCCTTTTTATTGGATTCTTTTATTTTCTTTAAAAATTCATCAAAACTTTCAGTAATAAAAAGTTTGTTAGGAGGTTTCATATATATTTCTCCTTTAAATATTTTTCTTACTCCAAAATTTTTGTATTTATTTGCATACAATATTTTATTGTCCTTATCTGTAATTACTACTAATCCATTAGGAAATAATTCAAAATAAATTCTTTTATCACCAAAATTGATAATAATTATTTTATCATTTTCGTCCAATTCAATATTTATTTTTTTATTTATAAAATCTTTTCTCAATTTTAATATAAATTTATTGTTCTCTTGTTTCTCTTTTAGATTGTGTAAAAATATTATTTTACCAGGAATTATGTATAGATATTTATATTCTAATCCTTTTTTATATATTTCAAAAATAATTCCCTCACCTTCATTGAATATATTTTTAATTATCGAATCGTTTATTTTTTCCTTATATTCTATATACCATTTTTTTAGTTCAAAGTAATTTATCATAAAAATATTTTTCATTATAAAATTTATATGAAGAAAATTCGGGGCACTGATCTATGATGAAAAAACTTATGCAGATTTCTTAGCTATTATTATATATTTCCTGTAGAGTCCTTTGTCTATTTTTATCTTTTTTACAATTAATTTATATAATCTTAATTCTTCAATAATCTCTTTAATTTCTTCTTCAATATTTTTATATTCTAAAAAATCTGCGTATACAATTGAAACAAACAACCCATCCTTTTTTAATGCTCTATGAATACTTTTAGCAAATTTTTTCTTATCTATTATAAACTTAATAGTTTCATATGAAATTATCAGATCGAAAAAATTTGAGAAATTTCTAGGTATTTCATCTTTTTCTCCGATAATGACATAATAGTTATCCATATTTTTTGTCTTTTTCTTTATCTTATCTACAATTTTTTTAGAAATCTCTAAAGCATAAACTTTTATATTGTGTTTTTTTGCAAGATTAATTGATATATCTCCGCTAAATGGACCAAAATCTAATATTATCGCATTATCATTTATAAAAGATTCAAATATATTTAGATCATTTTTATAGGTGAATTTTCTGACTATATATGGAATAGGATATAATTTTGAAAAATAAAATTTGATCGTTTTTGGGCTCTTCTTCCATATAGTTTTTATAGAAATAAAAAATAGTGTAAAAAATATCATTAGAGAAATAAAAATCGAATAATAATTTGCAGTAAGATTATATAAATATAGATAAATAAAAAAAGCAAGTAAATATACAGAAATAAAGAGTTTAAGCAATCTAAATTTGTTAAAATATTTTGAAGATAGTTTTATTTTTATATAAGAAATTATATAAAGTATATAAATGTAAAAAACGGTGGAACTAAAGAATAATAGAAAATCTAAAATATTTCTTATTGAGGTAAATAAAATTATTAATATCGTAGACAATATTATTGTATTTTTTGGACTGTCATATTTACTTTTTTCTTTAAATATTGCTGGAAATATATTAACTTCAGCAGCATATGATAATATATTATTCATTGTATAAAACCAAACATACATGTTCAAGATTCCAATGAAAAAGAAGACAATATTTAATATGCTCATCAAACTTTCTATATTGTATATTCTTGAAATAAAAATGTAGAAAATGATTGATAAGAGAAATATTATTAAAGTACCGATTAATGTTGCATTCCCAGTTTTTCTATTATTGTAATAATTTGAGTAAAAAGTTAGTAAGTCTATACCGGCAAATATCGAAGAGCTAAATATTATTGAATATGATAAATAATCTAAAGAGGCATTCGATATAGTGCTTGAATTTAAAAATGAAAATAATACCAATACCAAGAAAATAAGAATGGAAATAGTACTAGTTATTTTAATATAAGAACTTTCAATATCGTAATTTCTATAATTCATGAATGCAAATATTAAAATCATTAAAATAGGTATTATATACTTTATTGAAATATATTTGGCTAGAAAGTTATCAAATAGGATTAATAAACTGGAGAAGAATATCAAGGTTGACAAATAATATAGTATATATGCGGCAGCAAAAGCATATTTAGATAATTTTAAAATATAATGTAAAATTCCCAATTTGTTTGGATCCCTTGTTATAGAATCTCTAAGTAGATATGAAAGCAATATGAATGCTGATGAAGAGATTGTGTAAAATATTAAAAAGCTATCTATCGGTATTATTCCATAATCTTCAATAAATAATATAAGAAAAGGTATTGTTGAGAAAAATATAGAAGATACGAATATTCCTATATATTCGATATCTTTTTTTCCTATCATGTCTATTTGTTAATATGCGTTTTGTCTCTTTTATTTTTTATTACAGATCGATATTGATTTTAAAAATAACATACAAATAGATAAATATGTTAATAATTGCAGAGAAGCCATCGGTAGCAAGGAAGATTGCATCATTCTTATCGAATAATAATTTTAAAAGAATAGAATTCTCTAAGACAGTTTATTATTATTATTTTAGAAAGGAAAACAAAAATTATTTTGTAGTTCCATCAATAGGACATTTATTTACAGTATCAGATCTAGATAAAAATTATAACTATCCAACATTTAAGTATGAGTGGGTTCCATCTTATATAGAGGATGGAATATATGTAAAGAAAAAATATATAGAGATGTTTAGGAGATTTTCAAATGAAAAAGAAATAATAATAGCTACAGATTATGATATAGAAGGAGAACTGATAGGATATAATATATTGAGGTTTGTTTTTAATAATAGAGAGGCTAAAAGAATGATTTTTTCGGCAATAACCTATAAAGATATTGTAAGAGCTTTTAATAACCTGGGAAATTTAAATAAAGGTTATTATATGGCAGGAGAAACTAGACACATTGTTGATTGGTTATATGGTATAAATTTATCCAGAGCATTAACAAAAGCTTTGTGGCATTATAATAGAAAATTTATACTCAGTATAGGAAGAGTTCAAGGACCGACACTAAAATTAATTGAAGATAGAGAAAAAGAAATTATCAATTTTGTACCAGAGGAATATTATAAAGTAGAAGCATTAGTAAAAAAAGATGATAAAATATTAAAATTTAAATATGTTAATGAAAAAATAAAAAATCCAGATGAAGCTAGAAAAATAAAAGAATCTTTAGGCAAATATTTAAATATATCATTTATAGGTACAAAGAAAGAAATAGTTAGCCCCCCACATCCTTACAATTTAACCGATATACAAATTGATGCATATAAGTTATATAAAATATCTCCAAAAAGCACTTTAGATATATTACAGGGTCTATATGAACAAGGATATATATCATATCCAAGAACATCATCTCAAAAATTGCCAGATACTATAAATTTTACAGAGATATTCAATAATTTAATTTCGATAAAGAATTATAGATATTTTGTGGAAAAAATACTTAGAAAGCCATATTTGAAGCCAAATAATGGCAAAAAAGATGATGTACATCCAGCAATTCATCCTACCGGAATAATACCAGAAAATTTGAATAAAAAAGAGTATTTATTATATGATTTAGTTGTTAGAAGATTTATTGCAACATTTCATGACAATGCTGTAGAAATTATATATACTGTGAGAACAAAGGAGAATTTTTACTACGAATATAAGAATATATTAGAAAAAGGGTGGTTAGAAGTATATTGGAATATATTAAAAGATTCATATGAAAATCATAGATTTAATGTTGGAGAAAGATTGGAAATATACAAAATAAATATAAGGAAACAAAAGACAAAACCACCTTCTAGATATAATCAAGCTTCTTTATTGAAAAAAATGGAAGAATTGAATATTGGAACAAAATCCACTAGAGCAGAAATAATTAACACATTATTTAGGAGAAAATATGTAGAGGGAAAATCGATAAAAATCACGCGTTTAGGAGAGAAAATAATTGAAATTTTAGATAAATATTATCCAGAAATTTTAGATGTAGAACTAACTAGAAAGATGGAGAAAGAATTGGAAAGATTACAAAACAATCCAAAAACTGAAATAAAAGAAAAAATAATTAACGACACAATAGAAATATTAAAAAATGTATTAACAGACTTTAAAAATAAAGAAGAAATTATTGGAAAGGAAATATACAATATTATACTAAATAACTTGTAATATCTTTGAGAATTTCCTCTGGAGATCTATCAGCATTAATATATACTATTTTTTGATCCTTAATTATTTTATCTAAGTTTAAAAATTTTTCTCTAACCTTTTTTAAAATTTCCAATCTTTCATAAGAAGTTTTTTGATCACCTCTTATATTAATTCTATTCAATGCAATTTCCGGATCCAGATCTAAAATAAAAACTATATCAGGCTTAATTAAATATTTATTTAAATTTATTAACCAATCGATGTCAAAATTTTCATATATTGACTGATAGGCGAAAGTGGATAAGTAAGTTCTATCAGATAATACAATATATCCCTGATTTAATTTTTCTAAAACTATTTTGTTTTGTAAGTATCTGTCAGCAGAAAATAATATAGCCAAATTTATACCACTATAGAAATCAAAGTTATGATCATTATTTATTATTTCTTTAATTTTATCTCTTAAAATATCTGGTTCTTTTTTTACAAATACTTTATAACCTTTGTTCTCTAAAAAACCTTTCAATAAATTTATTATTGTGGTTTTACCACATCCATCAATACCATCTATCCCTATATATTTATATTTCATTGATTTTTAATTCTACAAAAATTATATTAAATCTAACTTTAATATATCTCCATTTTTCGGATTATAAGTAGGTACTTTAAACATCTTTGATAATGTTTGAGATAATTGAAAAGTTTTTTCCTGTTCCCCATGAACTACAAAGATTTGCTTTGGTTTAGGTCTCAAATTTCTTATAAAGTTTATAGTTTCTTCTCTATCTGGATGACCAGAAAAACCTTCAAATCTTCTTATTTTCAGTTTAATTTCAACCTTTTTATCATTTATTACTACCTCTTTTTCTCCTTCGAGAATTCTCCTTCCCAAGGTACCTTGTGCTTGATATGATACAAATGCTAATAGATTTTTTTCGTCATTTGCAAGATAATAGAAATAATCAAGTACTGGTCCTCCCTGCATCATTCCAGATGTTGCTATTATTATTGATGGTTCTTTTGATGTAGCAATTTGTTCTCTCTCCTTCTTTGATGCTCTAATTATATTTTCCCTTTCAAATGGGTTTTTTTCCAATTCTATTATGTTCCTCAACTCTTGATTTAAATATTCCGGATATGCTGTATGAATCATTGTAGTTTCCCACACTATTCCTTCCAAATATATATTTACTTTCGGTAATAAATTGTTGTCCATCGCATTTATTAACGTCAGTAATACATCTTGGCCCCTTCCAACTGCAAGTACTGGTATTAAAACTTTTCCTCCCCTTTCAATTGTTTCCTTTATCTCTTTAATAAACATTGTTTCTGTTTCTTCTCTTGATGGATGTTTATCATTAATTCCTCCATATGTACTTTCTACTATCAATGTTTCAAGTCTTTGATATCTTGTATTTGGTCTTTCTAGTAATTTAGTTTCATTAAACTTGTAATCACCAGTATATAAAATATTATGTTTTCCTTCGATATTTATATGAACCATTGCGGATCCAATTATATGATTTGCTCTATGCAAAGATATCTTAATATCACCAGTTATATCGGTTACTTCCTCATAATTTAATGTTATTGTGTGTTTTAAGAATTCCTTAATTTCCTTAGTTGTGTATAAAGGTGTTTTATTCTGTCTATTACTAACCTTTAAATAATCTAATAAAACCAGTGCGGCAACATCTCTTGTGGGTTCTGTCATATATACAGGACCTCTCCAACCAATTCTAAATAAGTATGGTAGAAATCCAACATGATCTAAATGAGCATGGGATATTATAACAGCATCTAAATTTTGTATATCAAATTCTGGAATATTTAAGATTGGATATCTATCCTCATCATAATTTCCAGCTCCAAGCCCACAATCTATCAATACATTACTCTCCTTTGTTTGTAATAAAAAAGAAGATCTACCAACTTCCCTTCCAGCCCCTAATATAGCTATTCTATAATAATTTAATTTTTCTGGTTTCCTGATTAGTAGTTTTTCACCTACAGAGTTGAGAAATTCAGATTTATATTTTGAATTTTTATGTAAATACGATCTAATAACAGAAATAATTTTTGAAGATTTTAGAGGAGCCCTTTGTATAATAACATTACATAAAGTTTCTTTTCTGATTATATTAATTAAAGATAAATCTATTTTATGTGGTTCGAAAGTTTCGATGTATACTGTAGATCTGTGTTTTTCTACGTATATATCTTTTATTTTAATGTTTTTTAATATTTTATATATTTTTTCTTTAATTTTATTTTCATCTTCCAATAGTTTAGGATCAACTCTAATTTCTATTCTTCTTTTATATTTTTTTGCCAGATTTTTTCCTATTTCTATTCCATTCAAAAATAAATTAATGTTTTTTACATATATTATTACGTTGGCTCCTTCGTATTTTATCCTGGTTATATCATTTTCATTAAATTCCTTTAGTATTTCCTCTTTAATATTCATCATGAGAACGACAGATAATATTTTTTATTGAATTTTATAAATTTAAAAAATTATTCTTTTATAGGTTCTTCTGTTACCGTATAAGTTTCCCTTTCTATTCCCTGATCTGTTAATATCCAAACGTCAATCCCATTACCAGATCCAAGATCTCTTCTAATTGCAGATAATACCGCCCTTTTAGCAAGTTCTTTTGCTTTTTCTTTGTCTAAATTTGGTTTGTATTCGACTTCAAGTACAGCCAATGCATATTGCATGCCAGAACCAGTGGCTATAAAATCTTTATGTTCTTCCAAGCCACCGACTTCATCTATCGAATATATCTTATATCCATCTTCATCTTTTCCAGCAATTATTACTTCTGTAAAGAATGGAAAGAATTTGTGATAATTCATTATAGTTGCCAATAAATTAGCTGCCTCTGCAGCGGTTGGTTCAGATCTAGATTTTAATTCTTTAAGTTTTAAAGATGCTTTAAGAACTTTTAATAAATATTGTATATCACCGACAACACCTGCCCCTGCAAATAATATTTTATCGGTTACTTGATGTATTTTTTGAGTATCTTTTTTATATACTAGAAGTGGATAGAGAGAAGTTCTTCTATCAGATGCTAATATAATTCCTTCTTTGAACTTTATTGCTACTATAGTTGTTCCTGAATCTTTTGCCATAAGAACTTATATATTTAGATAATTTTATAAATTATTTAACATATTTCTTTATGACTTTTTCTTGGAATTCCTCTACAAATTTATTTATTTCTTCATTTAATGTTTTTTCAGATTTTACTTTAATTCCAGAACATACAAATCTACCGTTTTTAAATATATTAAACTTTATTTTATAGTTTGGTTCAACTTCGTATGGTACAATCACAGCTGGGAACGATTCTGGATTATATGATGCTCCTTCAATTTCTTCAGACAGTCTTACTATATCTATATTATTATAATCGAATTTTCCGTTGATTACTATATTTTGTATTTTTATATCATATTTTTCAGGTAATTTTATGCCTATACTTTCGAATATTTTTCTAATATTTTCTATGGCTTCCTCTATATCTTTTATATCTCTTAAACCGGATATATTTATCTTTCCAGTATTAAATATCAATGCTTTTACGCTTTCATCTTTCAATGGTAAGATTAAACCTGGAAACTGTTCAGGATTATAATTTGCAAAAGGCAAACTCTCAGCAATTTTATCTAATGGTAGCCTTATATTAAATGATAGCGAAGCTACCATGTTAGAAATGGTCCATTTAACCATTTCAATATATTATAAAAAAAGTTTATAAGATATTTATAAAGCCTCTAACTTGTAATAAAATTCATAGTCTTCTATTTTTTCTCTGTTGTTTAGATCGTTTTTTTCTTTTAATAACTCTATTAGAGAGTCTGTATCTCTTTCTAAGTTATTTTTATATTTACTAATTATTTCAAATACTCTATCAGTACAATATATCTTAAATAATGCTTTTTGTCCTTTCCTTAATTTGTTTCTCTTTCTTATATCTTGTAATCTTCTTCTAATCTCTCTGTATAACCATTCATCTTCCAATTCTTTGTAATAAGTTGTATCATATCCAATCTTTATTTTTCCTATACTTGTTTCCACTTCTGCAAAATCTTTTTCTATATCTCCATATATTACTTCTTTTACATTTAGATAATCTTTTAGTAATTCTAGAATATCTTCATTATTTAGCATCTTTAATAACATATCGCTATATTCTTTCTTATAGACATATAATGCTTTTAATGGTCTTCTAATATTTATTTTTAATGAGTTTCTTAGAGCTAAAGCAGATTCTACAATTTTGTTAAACAATTCATATTCTTTTTCTATGTTTTCATTTATATAATCTTCTTCTACATTTGATAAATCTATTAACAATATGGATTCTTCTTTAAGACCAAATTTTTCCCTCATTTTCTGGTATATATATTCTGAAATATGTGGTATTACTATGGATCCTACATTTATTATTTCGAATAAAGACCTATATATAATATATAGTACTGTTTCTGGATCTTCCTTTATTCTCTCTCTTGTACTTTTTATATAAAATCTAGAAAGTTCTGTAATCATATCTTGTAGTATTCTCCCAGCTTTCCATACGTAGAAATTATCTAATGCATTATATATCTCTTTTTTCTTACTTTCTATTAAATGTAGCATATATCTATCCTCCCATCTTAAATTTTTTGCATTTACTTTAGCCGGATTAACTTTATAATATTCAGAGTACTCCATTAAATAAACAAATATATTTAATAGCATGTTTATTATTTGATGTCTATTTTTTATATCATCCCATTTTACCTTTATATCTTCATAAGGTCCTACTATGCTTCCTAAATATAACCTCAAAGTATCAGAAGAATATTTGTTAATTATTTCATAAGGACTTATTACATTTCCTAAAGATTTTGACATCTTTCTACCCAATGCATCTAAAACATATCCACCAACATAAACATTCTTATAAGGTATATTATTATAGAACAGTTCTCCTATGATTGCTAAAGAGTAGAACCATCCTTTAATTTGATCATAATTTTCTGTTATGAAATCTACCGGATAGTTATCTGTAGCATATGTTGCTGAACCAGAATCAACCCATACATCTAATATATCTGGTATTCTACTCATTTCTTCTCCACACATTTCACATTTAAACTTATAGTTATCTACATATGGCTTGTGCAAATTGTAATTATACAGGAAGATTATTTCATAATCTCTTCTTCCATATGTTCTGACAAAGTAAAGTTCATCTAGATTATTTAAAATATCATAATTTAATTTCTTCACTATTATTATATCATTATCATTATATTTGTTGAAAATTTCCAATAACTCTTTTTTATCATTTATTTCATTTAAGTAATGTACTTTATTGTTTTCATAATATCTTCTAAGCAATTTTTCTGTATATTCCGAGTGGGATACCACCAGTATAATTTCTTTAAATTTATTACCGGTTAGTTTTTCTAATTCCTTTCTGTTTCTAACAAATTTTACATGACCATTTTTACATTTCCATATTGGAAGGGGAACCCCCCAATATCTTTGTCTAGAAATTACCCAGTCAGGGGCAGATCTTATTATGTTTTCAAATGCTTTTTTTGCTGCTTCTGGAACAAAGGTAACATTATTTAAATCTAATAATAATTTTTCTTTTAGTTTGTTTACATTTATAAACCATTGATCAGTTGTTCTTATTATTGCTCTGGTTCCACATCTCCAACATATTGGGTAATCGTGTTCATACCATTCAAAGTATACTAATGCTTTCTTTTTTACTAACATGTATATTATTTTATCATCATCGAATTTTGCCCTCAATCCTTCAAATGCTGGTAATTTTCTTATTACACCAGTTTCATCTACAGTATTGAATGGATCTACATTGTATTTCCTAGCTACTTCCCAATCTTCAGGTCCACAACCTGGTGCAGAATGAACCAGACCTGTTCCTTCTAATGTATTAACATATTCTTTAGATAACCAAACTCTAAATGCATTTCCATTATTATTCTTTATTTCATATACAATATTTCCAAGTTCTTCATAAAATACCGGTTCATATTCGCTTAATTCTAGTTCTTTTCCATCAAATTCTTCAATAACTTCATATTCTATTTTAAGTTTACTTATTAATCTATCTAAAACGTCTTTTGCAACAATCCAATATTCATATTCATTTTCTTTTTTAATTTCCATATTTAATATTTTATGATTCTTATAATCTAATTCTAATTTTTCTACGTAAATTTTTGGTACTTTTATTTTAACATATTTTATTTCAGGATTTACCATTATTCCAAGGTTGAATATAAGTGTCCATGGTGTAGTAGTCCAAATTATGTAATATGTGTTTTTTCTATTTTTGTCCTTAAATTTTACATATATGGAGTTATCTATTGCTTTAGAATACTTTGGATCTTCATAACCTAGATCAATTTCTTGCTTTGATAATGTAGTTTGACATCTTGGACACCACCAAACTGGTTTTTTATCCTCATACAACAATCCTTTATTATAACTATCTGTCAATATTTCCCATATTTTTTCAATATATTCATTTTTTATTGGTAAATATGGATTATCTATATCTTGCCAGTGTGCTATTTTCTCATAAAATTCTGTAAATTCATTCATTGAACCGTATGCAAAATTAAAGCACTCTTTTATAAATTTATCAACTCCAATTTTTTCTATAAGCCTCTTGTCTTCTATATTTAACTTCCTTTCTACTTTTTCTTCAATTGGTAATCCATGCATATCAAAACCTGCTTGATTTGTTATGTTAAATCCCTTTTTGTGATAATATCTCAATACTATATCTTTAATAACTCTATTATACGCATGTCCCATATGTGGAGAACCAGTTGTGTATGGTGGTCCTTCCAAGAATTTGAAAACCTTTTTATTTTCATTTTTTAAAACCCATTTTTCATATATTTTATTTTCTTTCCAAAATCTTCTAACTTCTTCTTCTAGTTCCTTATTCCAACTTGTTACATTCATAGATCCGATAGTTGTCCATAATCTTTATAACTTTAAAAATGTTTTTAAAAATAACTAGAAAAATGAAATTACTAAAACACGATTTGTTAATATTTCCAATGATAATCTTGTTAATTGTAGCAATTAGTTATTTTATAACTAAGACAATAGCTATACCACTGTTATTTGCTTTGATAGGTTTATTATATTTTATGGATGAGAGGCGTAGAGAAAATAAAACCAATAATTAAATAACAAATAATTTATTTAATTTTTTACATCGAAAAATATTGTAAAGTTTATTTCAGCTTATAATTTTTGATCTTATTTTTTATAAAGCAAAAAGAAAATTTTTAAAAACGTTTATATCAATATATCCTAATGGTAGAATCTACAAATAAAGAAGAAAAAAAAGAATTATCAGAAACAAATGAAGGAAAAATAGAATATTATGAAAAGATAAAGAAATATTTAAGAGAACCAGTAATAATAGGGGCGATAGTAGTTGCTTTGGCAGTAATATTTGGATCTTATATGATATCTGAAAGTATAGCAAAGCTCCAATTGACATCAGGAGGTTCATCCGGCTCACCAAAATCTTTGTTAGAATCTTATTTACAAACATTACCTGTAGTACCATTACCAAATATAACTGAAATAAATCCAACCTATGGAGATCCAAACAATGCTAATGTAATAGTATATGAATATACAGATTATCAATGTCCATATTGTGATAGATTCCATATAACAACTTTTGATCAAATAAAGGAGAACTATATTAACACTGGAAAGATAGCATGGGTTCACAAAGATTTTCCATTATCATTCCATCAGTATACATACCTTGTAACACAATATTTAACATGTGTATATAAATTGTATGGATTCAAAACATGGGATGTATTCCAGAACTGGTCCTGGTATAACTATGGATTATCTGGAGGGGTTTCTTGGGCAACATTGCCAAATGAAAGTGCAGTTTACGAAGCATTTAATAAAGAAGCAGAAAATCTCGGTCTAGATGTAAATAAAATAAAGGAATGTGTAGATAGTAAGACATATTATAATCAAATAGTTCAAGGTGTGGAGGAAGCTACCAATGTATACGGAGTAAGTGGAACACCAACATTTATAGTTGCTGCAAAAACATCATCGATTGATTATGGTGCGATACAACAAGTACAAAATGTATTAAATCAATTAAGACAATACGGACTGAGTTATACAATATACAGAACACCAGATAGCAAATATATCTTGATAGAATTTGCAGGAGCTTTGCCATATTATTATTTTGATCAAATATTTAGGGCACTTACTACAAAGAGCTAATTTTTAAAATTTTTGTTTTTATAAATATTAAAAAATAGAAACAATTTCATATTGTTTTTTATAGCAATATGTTTAATATTTTAAAGTAAAAAAGATTCAGAATATTGCTTAAATACTTTTATAAGTCTGTTAAGTAATCTATCATCCTTTTAGATTAATACATTTTATATGCTAAGGATTATACCAAAACTAGAACATTATATAAACCTTTTTATAAATATATTGGAAAATGGCAAGACAGAAGCCACACTTAAACCTAGTAGTAGTAGGGCATGTAAACAATGGAAAGTCAACGTTAGTAGGAAGATTGATGGTATCATTGGGATTAGTAGATCAAAAAACATTAGAAGAATTAAAGAAAATGGCAAAAGAATTTGGATTCGAAAACGAATATCTGGCATATCTATTAGATAGATCATTAGAAGAGAGAAAGAAAGGATTGACAATAGATATCGCAGCAATTAAAGTACCAACAAAGAAATATGAAATTACATTTTTAGATGCACCAGGACATAGAGACTTTATTAAGAATATGATCACAGGATCTGCACAATCTGATGCAGCAATCCTAGTTGTATCCGCATCTAAGGGTGAGACAGAGCCAGCATTAGGACCAGAGGGACAAGGTAGAGAACATATGTTATTATTAAGAACTCTTGGTATTCCTCAGTTGATTATTGCGATATCAAAAATGGATACTGTAAACTATGATCAGAAAAGATTTGAAGAAGTAAAGAATATGGTATTACAATTGGCAAAGCAAATGGGATATACAGAAAAAAATATAAAGGCAGTTGTACCTGTTGCTGCATTTAACGATGATGAAAATGTAACAAAGAAATCTCCAAATATGCCATGGTATAATGGTCCAACACTATTAGAAGCTTTGGATCTATTAGATCAACCACCAAGATTGGAAGATAAACCACTTAGAATACCAATAAGTGAAGTATATAACATAAAGGGTGTAGGATTGGTACCAGCAGGTAGAGTAGAATCTGGTAAACTTAAACCAGGTGACAGGGTAATATTCTTACCATCAAAGAAACCAAATGGAGTCGTAGGTGAAGTAAAATCTATAGAAATGCACCATGAAAAGTTAGATGAAGCATTACCAGGAGATAATATAGGATTTAACGTAAAAGGACCAGAAGCTGGTGATATTGGAAGGGGTGATGTTGTAGGAAAGTTAGGAGAACCATTGCCAAAGATTGCAGAAGAATTCACAGCAAGAGTATATATACTATGGCACCCATCTATGATAACAGTAGGATACACACCAGTAATACACATACACACAGCGGCAGTTTCATGTAAAATTGTAGAAATAGTATCTAAATTGGATCCAAGAACTGGACAAGAGGTAGAAAAGAATCCTCAAGGATTAAAGACAGGAGATGCAGCGATTGTAAGGTTTGTACCAACAAAACCATTAGTAGTAGAAAGATTCCAAGATTTCCCAGGAACTACATTAGGAAAATTCGCAATTAGAGATATGAACAAAACAATTGGTGCAGGTCAGATAATAGAAGTAAAAGAAAAGAAGATAGAAGTAAAGTAGAAAATTAATGAAAAAATTTTTTATCATCCTTTTTATTTTATTAATATTAATATTTATAGCATATTTCTTTTATTCCGCTACAAGACCTGTAAAAATTATAGCTTCTACCAATTATACCAAGTATATAAATGTAGAAAATAATACAGAATGTATCAACAAATATAACTATAATGTAGAATTGTCAGAAACAAATATAACCTATAAAGTATTAATTAGTCCTGTAAAAAATAATTTAAGCATTGGTATGGAAAATGGTCAAGAATATTACTTTAATGGTGGAATAAATTTATTTATAACTTCATGTGATTTATTGAATATAACAGTAATACCACTTAATAATACTGAATATTATATAAATACTACTGGTCTAGTTAAATTAACAGAAAATGTTTATCAAGAAAACATAACAGTTCGTATAAAATAGTTTGATGGGCCCGGGGGGACTCGAACCCCCGACCTCCGGCTTTCCCAGGGGTAGCCTTATAAGGCCGGCGCTCCACCCCTGAGCTACGGGCCCAATTATTCAATATATTTCTTAACTATATTTAAAATTTTTTTATCTTTTTTCCAATCTACATATATGGATAAATTAGAATATGACAAAAAAATGCTTGAGAATTTGTTTTATGCTTCTAAAGATGAAGTAGAGAAATTTTTAAGAGAAGAAGATAAATCTATAGTTTTAGATTTTGAAAAAATAAAGTACACATTAACACCCACATTGTTAGAAGAATTATTAAATAATCCAGACAATTTTTTCGCCGAATTAAATAATTATTTTAGTGAAAGACTCGGAAGAAAAGTAAAAGTAAGGATAAAGAATTTACCAGAGAATCTTAGATACCTTAGGATAAGAGATATAAGATCTAGTCATAAGGATAAGTTGATACAAGTAGAGGGAATAATAAAGATATCTTCAGAGGTCAGACCATATATTTTAAGGACAAAATATGTGCATGAATTGTGTGGGTCAGAATTTTGGGTGGAAAATGAAGATTTTAGTATAGTAAAACCAACAAAGTGTCCTATATGCGGATCTACAAAAGGAAAATTTATAGAGGTTGATCATGAAACAATAGATTTACAAAGATTACTAATTGAAGAGCCAGCAGATCAAATTGAAAGGGGAGAACAACCTGCTCAAATTACAGTAATATTAAAGGAAGATTTATGTGAACCTAGAATGGAAAGAAAAACATTACCAGGAATAAGGGTAAAAGTATATGGTATATTGAGGGAAATAAGATCTAGTAAAACCAAAGCTATTTTAGATTTATATATTGATGCAATATATATAGAGCCAATTGATAAAGATGTAGAAGATATATCAATATCTCCAGAAGATGAAAATAAAATCTTAGAAATTGCAAAATCTACAGATCCAATTTCATTGATTGCACAATCAATAGCCCCGGGTTTATATGGAAAGCAATATGATATAATTAAAAAAGCAATTGCGTTGCAATTGGTATCTGGAAGGAGTAGAAGAGGAGCATCTGGAGAAAGAAAAAATATACATATATTAATAGTTGGAGATCCTGGTGTTGGAAAATCGAAGTTATTAAGATATGTATCTGAAATAGCCCCAAAGTCCAAATATGTAGTAGGTACTACTGCATCAAAGGTTGGTTTAACAGCTTCTGTAAGAAAGGATGAAATATTGAAGGGAGGATGGGTATTGGAGGCAGGAGCATTAGTATTAACTTCTGGAGGTATTGTATGTATAGATGAATTGGATAAATTAGAAAATGAAGAAATGATGTCTTTGCACGAAGCAATGGAGCAACAAACAATAACTGTAGATAAAGCAAATATACATGCAACTTTAAGGGCGGAAGCATCGATATTGGCTGCAGCTAATCCTAAGTTTGGTAGATGGGATAAAATGAAAAATATAGCAGATCAAATAGATCTACCTCCAACAATAATAAATAGATTTGATCTAATATTCGTTTTAATTGATGAGCCAAATCCAGAACAAGATCTAATAATTGTTAGACAAATATTAAAAAACATAAATGAAGAAGAGAAGCCAATATTAGATAAGGATTTATTGAGGAAATATATAATATATGCAAAGAAAATTGAACCAAAGTGGACTGAAAAAGCAACACAGATGGTGGAAGAATTTTATATAGAATTAAGAAAAAGAGCATCACCAGAAACAATACCAATTACATTAAGACAATTAATGGCAATAATTAGATTGGCAGAGGCATCTGCAAAAATAAGATTATCAAAAATTGTAACAGAAGATGATGTGAACTTGGCAATAGAATTATTAAAATATAGTTTATCTGAAGTAGGAATAAATCCAGAAACAAATAAATTAGATATAGATATAATCATGACTGGTTATTCTTCCACAGAAAGAAAAAGACTATCCAATATATTAAATATAATAAAAGATTTACAAAAAGATTTCCCAGATGGGGTACCAATATCAGAAATAATAAATGAAGGGAAGAAATATAAGTTTGATGAAAAAGATATAAAGAGCATGATTGAAAGATTGTTGAAAGAAGGTTATATATATGAATCTGGTCCACAAAAATATAAATTAGTATAATGTATAGACCAATTTTTTCAAAAGATTTGAAAGAATATGAAAATAAGAAAGTATCTGTATTGGGCAAAGTTGTAAACATTGAAGAAGAGAAAAAATTAATTAGATTGAAGTTGTTAGATCCTTTTGGATATATTGATGTTGTATTATTTGAATATTATGAGGTAAAACCATTTGATACAGTAATTGTTTTGGGAAATGTATCAAAAGATAATAATGAAAATTATTATATTTTAGGAAAATATTTGGTTAAGATTAAGGGTGATGAGATATTTTGGAGAAAAAGATTTTTGACAATTTATGGAAAGGTTAGGAAAAAGAAAAAGAAAAGAATAAAAAGGCTTGAGGAAGAAAAAGAAATAATTAAAGAGAATTTTAATCCAGATGATGATCTAGATCAATATAAAAAATTAAGAAAAGAAATATTAGAATTTATTAGGGATAATGATAAGGGAGATGGCGTTTCACTTAATGAAATTTTAGAATTTTTTGAAAATGAAAAACTAGTAGACCAGATAATAAAGGATTTATTATCCTCTGGAGAAATTTATGAATCTTCTTCAGGAAAATATAAAATTATATGATACCATCATATGAAGAAATGCTTAATGAAGCATATGAGGAATTGAAGAAAATAAATGTTGTAAAGGGATCTAGGTTGGGTATGATAGAAGTACCAATGCCAAAGGTAAGTTATACTGGGAAATGGACTTCTATAGATAATGCAAAACATATTTGTGATGTAATTAACAGAAATATAGAACTTTTGGCTATATTTTTAAGAAAAGAATTTAATGTTGCATCTAAAATAGAAGAGGGGAAAATAATATTGCAAAAAAAGATAGAAGAAGATAAAATAAGAGAAAAAGTAAATAAGTTTATCGATATCTTTGTAAGATGTCCTGTTTGTAAAAAGTTAGATACTAAATTAGAGAAAAAAGATAGAATTTATTATATAAAATGTCTTGCGTGTGGTGCTGAAAGTCCTGTAATATATAATATAAAATGATTCTGGTGAGAAAGTATAAGGACATGTATGGTGATGTAATTGTTTTATGTGATAAAGATTTATATGGGAAAGTCTTTGAGGAAGGGGATAAAATACTAAATATTAATGAATTCTTTAAGGGAGAAGAAAGGGAAAATGTATCAAAAGAAGAAATAGAATCTTCATATTTTGTATATGCGGTTGGAAGAGAATCTATAAACATCCTTAAAAAATATAATTTTATTGAAGAAAGTGATGTGAAGACAATAAGAGGCATACCTTATGTATTTTTAATGTTTTTATGAAAAAGATCTGTCCTGCTTGTGGAAGGGAAACAGATAAGTTATATGAAGGTCTTTGTTTAGAATGTTATATAAAATACAAAAAAGAAAAGGAAGAGGAAAAGGAAAGAGTTGTACATGTATGTAGATATTGTGGTAGAGTTAGATATAAGAATAAATGGTATGATAATTTCCAAATAAAGGAAAATGATAAAATAAGGTATGTGGTATGTGATTTATGTAAAAGAAAAATAAAAAAATATAATTTAATAATTCAAATAAGAAATTTAGATTTGGAAATAATAAATAAAATTAAAGAGTTTGTGAATAAAAACAATGATTTAATAAAAAAAATAGAGGAAAATGGTGAAAAGTCTTACGATATATATTTATATGTTGGGAAGAATAAGATAAAAAACTACTATAAATTTTTAAAAAAATATGGAAGCATAAAAATAACTAGAAAACTTTTTAAATATGATAAAAGGTCTGGTCGAAAGAAATATATCGTCACTTTACTTGTTAGAGCTTTATAAATAAAATTTATAAATGTTTAGAAATAATATAAGCCCT
>JBMFJL010000004.1:0-23874 GCA_049973735.1 Nanopusillaceae archaeon | reverse complement strand
ACTGCATATGAATTGGTAAAAAATAATAACGATCCTGAAAGATTATTTAAATATGTTGGATGGGAAAAATATTATAAAGATATTTCATGGAAAGAATTGGAAGAATTTTTCTTAGATCCACCAGTAATTGAAGTAAATAAAGAAGATATAAAGTTTGGAGAAATTGATGAAGAAAAAATAAGGAAAATATTAATTGATGAACATGATTTTTCAGAAGAAAGAGTTAATAAAGCGATTGAAGAATTGAAAAAAGCATATAAACAAGGTACTCAGAAAAATATTCTGTCTTTCTTTGGAAAATAATAAAAATATTTCCGAAATATTAGGAATAATATCCTTTTATAAGTGCTATTCAATTAGATTCAATCTTAAAAAGACTCAGAACGGGTAAAAGTCATCATTTATCAGTACTCGGCAAATTCATCATTTCTCATATGCCCTATGTATATATTCTAGCAAACACCTATGAGAATTAAACAAAGGTCCAATTGTCTTTATAGCATTTATAGATATATCTATATATTTGTTATAATTGTTTCTGTAAAGATTCAATATATAATCTAATTTATTATAGAAGTCTTTTACATCTTCTTCATCAGTATTTCTATTTATATCATAATTATTTTCTCCAAAAAACCATCCATTATAATCATCAATTATTATTTCTAGTGGAGAACCATCTCTTGAAAATAATGTAGGAGTTCCATTAATTCCTGCCCTCATCCATGAAGTACCAGATGCCTCAAATGGTGGTCTTGGAATGTGTAAAAACAAATCAGTTCCAGATAATATTATTTTTTCCTGTTCATATCCTCTCCTTAATAACAATCCAACTGGTAAATTCAAAGTTGACATTATATCTACGATCCATTTTATTGTATTTTTTGTAAATTCATCTTTTGGATGGAAAGATCCAGATAATATGAACTGTATTCTATATTTTCTATTTAATTCTTCCAATCTTTCTAATCTCCACAATAACATATGAAATCTTTTATATTCTGCTAATCTTCTTTTAACAGTTAATATTATTCTATCTTCTTCAAATTCTTTATTTAAATATGCATTTACATTTATATAATCTATTAATTCCTTCCTTAACATATTTTTTATTTTAATGAATTGGGATCTATCTATTATTTGCGCATAAGATAACTTTGAAGGTTCATCTCTCCAACCAGGTAAATATGTATCATATAACATCTTTATCTTTCTATCTGTCCATCTTATGTGATTTACACCATTAGTTATATATTCTAATTCTACACCAAATACTTTCTCAGTTATTACTTTATGTTTATAAGATACTGCATTTTTAAATCCAGCCAAATTCAATAATATTTTTGTTAAATTTAATTTTTCTGGAGATAAATACTTTATTTCATTTGGTATGTCATAATATTTTTCTACTAAATTATAATCAAATGAATCGTGACCAGCAATTATTGAATGTGTCGTAAATATTATTCTTTTCCTAACTTCTTCTATATTTTTATATCTTTTGTATAATTCTATTGCCAGAAATCCTCCATGCGACTCATTTAGATGATATTTATTTATTTCTATACCAATTTTATCGAAGAATTCCAACGCACCTAGACCCAATAATAAATCCTTCAACAATCTCTCTTCCTGACTTTCTTCATAATACAATCTACCAGTTAATTTTCTAATTTGTGGATCATTCTTTGGCATATCTGTATCAAATAAAAATAAATTAGAATATGGTAAATTATATCTCCAAACTTTAAAGTATATTTTTTTTCCTTTTAAATCTATATAAAAGGTATCTTCTACTTCTAAAAAATACTCTATAGGATCATAACTTTCCTCATTATATATTATTTCCTTTCCCTTTATCTCATAATAACCATAACCATTTTTATTTACAAAAGTTATCCCGTATATAGGATATTTTAGATCATTTGATGAATATAAAAGGTCTCCTGCCAGTATTCCCAATCCACCCGCATACGTTGGTAACTTTTCTATGGAAAATTCCTGAGATATAAATGCAATCTTTTTCATTATCTATTTAAATAATTTCCACATTTATAATCATATTATATCTACTACTTTCCAATAGTTAAATTTTTCCTCAAAAAATCTTTCCAAATCATTTATACTTATTCTAATTTGCTCTTTTGTATCTCTAAATCTTACTGTAACTGTATTATCATTCAAAGTTTGATTATCAACAGTAATACAATATGGTGTTCCAATCTCATCCTGCCTTCTGTATCTTATTCCAATCCTTCCAGAATCATCATAATATACATCAAATCTTTTCCTCAACTTTTCATATATTTCTTTTGCAATTCTCACATGATCATTATTATTTTCTAGTAATGGAAATACTGCAATTTGTATTGGTGCCAAATATTCTGGCAATTTTAATATATTTTCATAATTATTTACTAGTAGCATAAATATATTTCTATCTACTCCAAAAGATAGTTCCAACTCAACTGGAATGAACTTTGTTCCATCCGGTCTTGTTAATATAAATCTTCTATCCTTTGATAAGATGAAATGATTCCATAAATCATATCCAACAAATATCTCATCTTTATCAAATAATTTCTTTACATCTTCTTTTAATTCATCCGGAACCCTTTCTATTATATCTTTTCTGAATTTCAATACTCTGAAGTGTATTCCCCCAACCTCTGTCCATCCTATATTTTTTATATTTATTTCTAAATCAAAGTGATACATGTTATAAAAAGATTTTTCTTCATCAGATAATTGATAAAATCTTATTTTATTTTTATCTACCTTTAATATTTCTGTATAAAATAAAAATACTTTATACAAAAAGTATAAATAGAATTTATCTATCCTAGTTTCTATGTATATTTCATTTAAACTTTTTTCAAAGAAATCTCTTCCTTTATCTCTATCCTTAACTAATAAAACATTTATTTTTTTATCCTTTACCTTTTCAAACTCATCATTAAACCTATTATTATAATAATCGAAGAATATCTGTAATTCTGCCTGGGTAAATTCCCTCATTCTTAATAAAGCATTTCTTGGAGATATTTCATTTCTATATGCTTTCCCAATAACATATAATCCTAAAGGCAATCTATACCTATTTATTATTATCTCTTCAGGAAAGTTGACATAAGGTCCTTGTGCGGTTTCTGGTCTTAAAAACATTTGATTATTCAACAAATCATTATACTTTTCTATTATTTTTTCTAAATCTTTTTCTCTAAATAATTCTATATATTTTATTTTATTGAATAACTCTTCTAAATAAATTATTTCTTCTTCCCCAATATCAATATTTTTATCAGAATAATAGTAATATTCTCTGGATAATTCATCATATCTTATTATTATTTCTTTATTTTCATCGAAAATATATAATTTACCTTCATTTTCAATTGCATATAGATTTTTATTTATTAAATATTTTTTATAGATATAGGAAGCGTTTTTTTCATTTATTCTTCTAAATTTCTTACTAATTAGTTCCTTATATAGATTATATCTTTTCCTAATATCTTCTAAATATAAAAATAAGTCAGATTCTGGTCCTACAAATATTGGAAACATTAAATTAAATAACCTAACATTAGATAGTTTTGATTTACATATAGGACATAATACTTTTCCTTCTTCAAATATTCTATTCATATCCTCAATCTTTAAAGTCTCTGCTTTGATCTTTAATTCCTCTTCAATCAATTTGTCTGCTCTAAATCTATGACCATTTTTACATTCTACTATAGGGTCATTAAATAATTCTAAGTGTCTTGATGCAACAAAAACATTCTTATTCATAATATCTGAAGGTTGTATTTCATATATATTATCAAAGAGTTTTCCGAAATATAATCTCCACAAATTTTCGAATTTTCTCTTTAGCAATGTACCTATTGATCCATAATCATAAAAACCAGATCTACTTCCATATATCTCCTGAGACTCGTAAAAGAATCCTTTTTCCTTAAATACCTTTATTAGATCTTCAATAGAATTCATTTAGAAATTATTAAAAAATTATTCTTAAAAGTCTTAGTAAATGGAAATAGAATTAATACCAATAGGAGGATATTCGTATATTGGAAAAAACATGAGCGCAATTAGAATTGATGATGAAATTATAATAATAGATATAGGATTAAATGTTGATAAAATATCGCAATTTGGTGAAAGAGAAGATTTCATAAATAAACCAATAAAAGAATTATTGGATTTAGATATAATTCCAAACGATAGTATACTCGAAGAATATAAAAATAAAGTAAAAGCTATTGTATTAACCCATGGACATCTAGATCATATTGGAGCAGTAAATTTCATTGCACCAAAATATAATGTACCTATATACGGATCTCCATATACAATAGAACTAGTTAAAATGCAAGAAAAAGAATATGGAATAATATTACCAAATGATTTAAAGAAAATATCTCCAAATTCTACAGTTGAAATTTCAGAAAATATAAAAATTAGATTTATTAATATGACACATTCAATACCACAATCACTAATGATAGATATAATAACTAAAAAAGGTCATATAATATTTTCTGGTGATTTTAAGTTTGATAATTTTCCATTACTTGGAAAAAGACCAGATTATAAGAAATTAAAGGAAATAGGAAATGAAGATGTTTTATTATTAATAACAGAAACTACTAGAGCTGATGAAGAATCTAAGACACAATCAGAAATCATCGAAAAATATATGTTATATGATGTACTAAGATCTATAGATACTAAAGGTATCTTTATTACTACATTTTCCTCCCATATCGCAAGATTGAAAAGTATAATTGATTTGGCAAAAGAAATGAATAGGAAAGTAGTTTTTGTAGGGAGAAGTTTATTAAGATATATTAGAGCTGCTGAAGAAATTGGTTTGGTTAATTTTTCTTCAGAAGCAGAAATTTACGGAGATCCTAGAGATTATAAAAAAGTATTTGAGAGGGTTGAAAAAAACAAGGAGGAGTACATTGTAGTTTGTACAGGTCATCAAGGAGAACCAGGATCTATACTTGATAGAATCGCAAGAGGAGATATAAAATTTAATCTGGAAGATACAACTGTAATATTTGCAAATACTGTAGTTCCACATCCAATAAATGAAGCAAATAGAAAAATACTAGAAGAAAGATTAAAAAGGAAAAAAGCATCTATCATAAAAGATGTACATGTATCTGGACATGCTAAGGCACAAGATCACAAAATGTTGATAAAGATGCTTAATCCAGAGTATATTATTCCAAACCATGGAGATATAAACAAAAAAGCTTCATACTATAATATAGTATCTAGCATGGGATATACATTGGGAGAGGATATCTTCTTTGTTGAAGATCATCAGAGAAAAATATTTATTGTATAAAAACAAAATATTCTTATGAGGTCTATACACATATATATCGAATATATTCTTCTAATACTGTTATCTGCAATATCTTTTTATTTAGTTTATTCCTGGTGGGAAAATAACAAAATATATGCAATAAATTTTTTAAATAGAGGAAACTTTGAATATCAGGCAAACTTTATAGCTCAAGAATTATATAATTTAGAAAATAGCTTATATTTTAATATACAATATAACCTAGAAAACTACAATATATTTTGTGTAAATAATTTTACTGTTATACAATCTGATAATCTTTGTCAAACAACTTTAAACAATTTTACTTATCAGGGAGATTTGATAGAATATTATGGAAGTTATTATTTTTATGACCCAAAATTCAATGGTTATTATTTATTAGAAAATAGATATAATTCTATACTCTATGGATGCTATGAAAGTTATCTATCAATTATAATATTAACAAATAATTGTACAGGAATGTGTGTAGGAAATTGTAATATAAGGTTAATCAAGAATGGCACAGCCTTTTATTCATATATATACTCATGAGAGGACAAATATTATTAGAACAAGTATTATTTATTTCTCTAATATCATTTTTTATATTTTCTTCACTTGTATTTTATTATAATATTTTAAATAATATGTCATCTGGTATTAGTACAACAAAAGAAAATATAAACAACCTTATTCATAAATATATAACTTTATACAATCAATCAAATATAGTTTTCGCTTATGTATATTACTATGGAATAGGTAACATAACATTCATAAACAAATAAAGCTTAAATATATTGAAGACCTCATAAAATATTATGAAAAAGATTAATGTAAATGATATATTGAAAGAATTTGATGAGGAAATAAAAAAGCAAAATTACATTCCAAATTTTGAAATAAAAGAGAAAAAAGAAAAAGTAAATATTATCTATCCACTAATAGGAAATTTCGCATATGCTCATATTTACTATGATTTAATATCAGAAGAGTTGGTTTATGAAGTATTAGAACCTGAACTGTCTAATGAAGAGATATTTTTCTTAAATAAAGTAAAACAATTCGTATTAGATGATATGTATATTGATCCTGATAAGTATTTGAATACTGATAAAAAATCAATATTAATTGAAGCACTATATAAATATGTAAAAAAATTTAAAATAAAAATAAATCCCAGAACATTTATGAAATATTATTATTATTTATGGAGGGATATGTTGGGACTTGAAAAAATAGAACCTCTGTTTCATGATGTATTTATAGAAGATATTTCTTGTGATGGTTATGACTCTCCTATATATGTATATCACAGTAAATTTGGTACATTAAAAACGAATATATATTTCTCAAGAGAAGAACTAGACAAATTTATAATAAAATTGGCTCAAAAAGCTGGTAAACATATATCATATGCAGAACCACTTTTAGATGCAACCCTACCAGATGGTTCTAGAATAAATATAACATATTCACAGGAAATTACAACAAGAGGTCCAACCTTCGATATTAGAAAATTTAAAAAACAGATGTTATCGTTAGTAGATTTAATAAAATTAAATACTTTAGATATAAAGGTTGCTGCATATCTTTGGACTTTAGTAGAATATAGAGCTAATATTCTTGTTGCAGGTCCTACATCTTCAGGTAAAACAACTCTACTAAATGTTTTATCAATGTTTATACCACCGGATGCAAAAGTAATATCCATAGAAGATACTAGAGAATTACAATTATATCATGAAAATTGGATACCTGCAACAACAAGAAAAGGATTTATGATAGGAGATAAATACTATGGAGAAATTAATATGTATACTTTACTTGCAGAATCTTTTAGACAAAATCCTGATTATGTAGTAGTTGGAGAAGTTAGAGGAGAAGAGGCATATGTAATGTTCCAAGGTATGGCTTCTGGTCATTCTTCACTATCAACAATACACGCAGATACATGGAGATCATTGATAAGAAGGCTAACAACACCGCCAATAAATCTTCCAATTGATCATGTAGCATTATTAGATGCAGTTATATTTATGATTAGAGCGAGAAGTATTTCTCCATCATCTAGAAGGATCAGAGAAATAGTTGAAGTTGGAAAATTCAAAAATGAAAAAATAGAGACAGAAATAACTGTAAAATGGAATGTAGATGAAGATAAATATGAAATAAAAAATCTAGGAAAATTAATAGAAGAAGAATTAAAATATAGGAGAGGTTACAAAAAGCCAATAAAGGATGCAATAGAAGAAAAAGAAGAAATAATAGAATATTTAGTTAAAAAGAATATAAGAGACCAAAAGAAGATTAGCGATTATATAAAGCTATATTATCTGGATAAAGACGCTTTACTATCAAAAATAAAATGAAATATCTTGTAAGAAAACTATATCCGTACTTTGTAAACAAAAAAGGATCTTTAGTCTATACTAGTTTCAAAGTAACTGTAGAAGAATATGTAAAAATTGTAATAGACTATGTAATATTATTCTTCATACTTAGTTTTATTTCTATGTTTTTTATATTAATATTAACTGCAGGATTTTATGACATAGTTTTATTTTTAATGAACTTATTGTTTTCAATAATAGTTTCTTCATTAGTTTTTATTTATTTTTATTTTTATCCAGATATGGCTAGAGCAGATTATATAAAAGATTTAGAAGATAATCTACCATTCTTTGCCTTATACTTTTACTCTTATTCCGGTTCTGGAATGAATATAATAGAAATATTTAAGCTATTGAATAAAAAGAAGAACTTCGGCGCAATTAATAAAGAATTATCATACTTAATATTGCTAATTGATCTATTCGGATATGATATAGTATCTGCATTAATAAAAGTTGCAAATTCGACACCATCTGAAAAGTTCAAAGAATTCCTTTATGGATTGGTATCTGTAATTAAATCTGGAGGATCTTTAAGAGATTTTGCCAAAATATATGCAAAAGAAAGATTAGGAGAATATGAAATACAGTTGAAAGCATACAACGAAAAAACAAATTTATGGATAACATTATATGCATTTTTCTTCATAACTTTTCCAATAGTATTGTTAATACTTGCATTTCTATTCTCATTCGCATCCGGTAATCCATCAATCTTATCATCATTAACCTTTTTCTTCGTAGTAATTCTTCCTTTTTCATATATTACCTATCTATATATGATACATATATATCAACCTAAAATATAACTATTTCAATATTTGAATATCCTTTACATATATTTCTTCCAACTTATTTATCATTCTTTTAAGGTCTTTTTCATCTTTATAAAAATATTCAATCCTATAATCCATTTTACCAATTAGTTTCTCCATATTATTTACTTTTATTTTGTTTATCTAGTATTTGGAAGAGAGGGTAATGGATTAACATATGAAGAATTAAAACTTTGTGACTTAATATCTACTATACCAACAAATGATAAATATGGTATATTAAACTTAGCAGTATCTGCAATAATATATATGTATGAATTAAACAAAAGAAGATTCTTAGACTTAGTAAAATATCAAAATAAATATTAGAAAATTAAAAATTTTTAATGTGGTATAAAAATTTTTTTAAAATTAGTGAACCCCCTCTGGTATTCCCTTTCTTTTTCTTATATTTTGTATAATTTGTTCTTGCAAATCTCTTGGTACCTTTTCGAATACCTGATCTTCCAAGAACCATACACCTTTTCCAGATGTTACAGATCTTAACTCATCTGTAAATCCAAACATATTTGCTACAGGGATCTTTGCCTTTATTATTACTCTATCCTCTTCCATATTCATCTCAATTATTTGTCCTCTTCTAGATTGTAATAATGAACTTACGTCTCCTACATTTTCTGGTGGTGCATCTACTCTTATGATTTGTAATGGTTCATATAAAACTGCCTGTTCCAATATTGCCTCCTTTATTGCATCTTTTGCAGCAGGTATTATTTGAGCTGGACCTCTGTGTATGGCATCTTCATGTAACACAGCATCAATCAATTTTACTTTCATCATTATTCCAGGTTCCCAAGCTATTGGTCCTTGTTCCATTACTTCCTTAAATCCTTCTACTATATATTCTATTACCTCTGGCAAATGTACTATACCTCTAGTCATATCAATCAATACATTTCCATTCCATACCATTATTATTCTTCTTGCTTCTTCTTTATCAAATCCTATTTCTGCAAATACCTTCCACAAATCTTCTTTCTTAATCCTTCCTTCCGGTATCTTTCCTTCCCTTATATATTCTCTAAGTTTTTCATAAATCTCTGGTGGCAATGGTTCTACTTGGAAATATAGTTTATTATGTTTGTTTGGAGATTTTCCTTCATGTATCTGAGTTTGCTTTAATACAGATTCTCTGTATACTACAATTGGTTCTCCAACCTTTATTGGTATTCCAAAATCATTTTGTACTCTATATTCTATTATTTGTAAATGCAAATCTCCCAAACCAGATACCAATATTTCTCCTGTATCCTTTCTTTGCTCTACTTTTATTGTTGGGTCTTCCCTTTTAATTAATTCTAATGTTTCAATTAATTTTGGTAAATCATTTGGATTCTTTGGTTCAAAAGATTTTGTAACTACTGGTTCTAACCAGTGTTTCAGCTCTTCAAAAGTTGCTACAGACTTTGGATCTTGTACCTTTCCAATAATTGTTTCTCCAGGATATAATCCTTTGATTCCAACTAATGCAATAATGTTTCCGGCTTTTGCATAATCTACATTTATCCTCTGTATTCCCTTCCATATAGCTACTTGTTGTATCTTTATTTGTCTATTTGCCTGAGATAAAAATACATCATCACCTTTAGATAATGTTCCAGAAAATATCCTTGCAGTTGCAATTTCTTGCTTTGATACTTTATCAATTATTACATTTGTAACATTTATTATTAATGGTCCATTTGGATCTAAGTTTAACATTGCTTTGCCTACTTCAGATTCTATTTCTCCCTTCCATATATGTGGTATTCTATATTTTTGAGCTTCAACAGGAGATGGCAAATGCCTTATTACCATATCCAAAACAACCTTAGCAACAGGTGCCTTCTTTCTCATTTCTTCCTTCAATTTTTCCTTATCATTACCATACTTATTATATATTTCTATTACATCTTTGAATGATACATTATATTTTTTCATAAATGGAACGGATAGTGCCCAATGGAATTTTGCAGAACCAAATGCTACAGATCCATCATTTACATTTACCAACCACTTACCTTTAAATTCTGCGGGTGAATATTTATCGATTAATCTATTTACTTCAATCACTATTTTTCCAATTCTTTCCATAATCTGTTGAGGAGATAATTTTAATTCAGTAATAGCTCTATCAGTTTTATTTATAAATAATACAGGTTTTACATATTCTTTCAATGCGGTTCTCAGTACAGATTCTGTCTGAGGCATAACACCATCAACAAAATCTACTACAACTATTGCACCATCGATTGCTCTAGCAGCTCTAGTAACTTGTCCAGAAAATTCTACATGACCAGGCGTATCTATTAGATTAATTAAATAATCCTGTCCTTCATATTCATGAACCATCGATACTGCGGCACCATAAACTGTCATCTCCCTTTCTTTTTCAGTTTCATGCCACCATGTAAACATAGCTTCTCCGGCTAGTTCTTCTGCCAACATTCCTGCACCCGCTAATAGAGAATCTGTCAATGTTGTTTTTCCATGATGGATATGCGCTATTATCCCTATGTTTCTAATATTATTTGGGTTATTCATTAATTTCAATACTCTCTCGGTAATAGTTGCCATTTACTATTTTAATTTAAAATATTTTATAAACCATGAAAAGCAAGAATTTAAAAATTATCCCTATTATAATTTCTAATTTAAATTCTGATTATTTTGAATAAACATATAATAAATGAATAATACAAAGGTCTCGGCCACCAAAATTTATATAAAAATATTATAAAAATTATTTTATGATAAAAAATCTTAAATTGATCATATATGCGATATTATCATTAGTTATTTTATTTTTACTTTCAAATTTATCTAAAGTAGGTGACTATTATACAGAAAATGTTGTTTTGAGCATAAATGATCAAAATATATCTGCACAAAGAATTATTTTTTATAAATATGGATGTTATAAATTAAATTCGAGCAACAGCTATTTTATAATTCATCCTGTAGATATTGCAATAAACTTCAATGATGCATTAATTTTTATAGATTACCTAAATACTTCAGATGTAATTATATGTAATGAAAATATTGTAATTAATGAAACGGTTGAAACATGTATACCTATAGCATGCACAATGAACTGTAATGAAAATATTTGCTATCCTTGTAATCCATTTTGTTATAATAAAACATACTACATAAATATTTCATATCCTATCCTAATTGTTAAACAATATTTTGATTTTAATAACTTTATAGTAAATCTATCTATTGGAGAGACTTATATAATAAGTTATAATAATAATCTATATTGTATTGGAGAATGTGAAATTAATGTAACAAGACTATCAGATGATTATCTAGATAATTTGATCCGTCAGATGATAAATTATAGAACCAATTGGATAATTTTAGGATGAACTTAGCAGTTTTATATTCTGGTGGAAAAGACTCAAATTATTCTTTATATATAGCGTCAAAATCTCATAAAATTAAAGTTTTATTAAATATTGTACCTAAAAATAGTGAGAGTTATTTATATCATTATATAAACCATGAATATACTAGATTACAGGCAGAAGCCCTAGAAATTCCAATAGAAATATTTCATAGCGATCTTGATGAAGAAAAAACGCTTGAAAATGCATTAGAATATTTGAAAGAAGAATATAAAATTGAAGGAGTAGTTACCGGAGCAATAAGATCAGAATATCAAGCAACAAGATTCCAAAAAATATGTAAAAAGCTAAACTTATCGTGTTTTAATCCTCTATGGTTAAAGGATGAAATAGAATACTTAAATGAATTATTAAGAAATAATTTTAAATTTATAATAACCGGCTGGTATGCTTATCCTTTAGATATTAGTATCCTTGGGAAGATTTTTGATAAAAACATTCTGAACAAACTAATAGACTATAATAAAAAATACAAAATAAACTTGGTTGGAGAAGGTGGAGAATATGAAACATTCGTATTATATCAACCATTATTTAAAAAAGAAATTGTTATTGATGAATATGAAATTAGAGTAGAAAAAAATTATGCTGAGTATATAATTAAAAAGGCTCATTTAGAGTAATCAAAATAAAAAGTTTTAAATAAATAAGTAATATTAAATTTTAATATAATTTAAAATAATGCCCCTGCCGAGGGTTACCTTCGATCTAATGAAAAGGTAGAGTTGGCAGGGGTACAATCATGAAGAAACCGTCCCAGGCTGAAAAATGATGAAATTTTAAAAACAGATAAAAAATAAAGACCTTATTCTTCTACTTCTTTACCTTTCTTTTCTTTTCCTTTTCTTCTTCTTGATTCATATATTATTAATCCTATTATTACTAATGCTATTACTACTAGTATCCAGAATGTTATTCCTCTGAACAAATCTGGTGTTGCTTGTTGTGTTGTTATCCTTTGTGCTGGTTGTCCTTGTAATGATTGTGTAAATGTATACAACTCTTCTCCTGTATCTGCATTTACTACTCTAACCTTTACTGTTACATTTGAGCTTGTTGCTGTTATATTTACTGGTATTTTTTCAGAGTAATATCCTCCTATTTGTACTCTTGCTTGGCTTGGCATTGCATATCCACCATCAACATCTAGATAAACATCTACTGTATATATTTGTGTTGAATTTGATACTATTACTATGTCAAATGTTGTATTTGTTCCTACTACAGATGGTCCAATTAATGCTGCCTTTACTGGATAATAAACTGGTACTGTTCCATTTACATATAATTCATATGTGTATTCTTGTCTTACTCCATTGTAGTCAAATACTAATTTAACTGGATAATATCCTGCTTTCAATCCTGCTGGTATATATATTACTACTGGCAATTGTGTTTCATAGTTTGGAGATAATGTTATTGTAGATAATTGCTGATATAGGTTTAATTCTTTTGACATTACTGTTGGTGTTACTTGTACATCCATTGGTAAGTTGCTCTTTAAGTATACATATAATTTTATGAATGATCCTGGCTTTACATCAAATGTATTCAAATCTACTCTTAATACTCTTACTGCATTTATAGAATCTGCATTTACTGTTACTGTATATTCTCTTTGATCTACTAATGCATCATTCTGGTATATGTATAATTTTAATAGGTAGTATCCTGGTTTTAAACCATATGTACTGAATGGTACAAATACGGATCCTTGTTGGTTTGATCCTATTGTATTTGAGGACTTTTGATTTACTACTATGTTTCCATATTGATCATATACTAACAATTGAACTGCTGCTGTTAATGATACTCTCGATGGATTATTGAATAATAATTGTACTGTATAGAATTTATTTGGTTCTAAGTTTGTCATTTTTGTGAAATCTGGTGATATTGACATTAATTCTAATGCTCCTCCAAATTGATTATCAGATACATAGAAGTATCCTGTCTTTTTATCTGTCAATACCTTTCCATTGACTAATACTATTGTTAATTGCTCTTCTACAAATACCTTTCCAGATACATCTGCAAAATATCCTCCAGATACTGGAACTGTTAATAAGTTTTCTCCTGGAGTCAATCTTACATCTTGTTGTGTTTGATATAATATCTTACCTGTTGAATCATACAATGTTACCATCAATGTTGATTTCTGTATTCTTGTTTCAGAATTCTGTAGATATACTATTGATTGTAAGTTCAATCCATATTGTAATAAGTATTGTTTTGAAATTGTTGGTGGTAATTGTATCATTTGTAATGATAAATTGTATGGTACATATACTAAGTTATAAACTGAAGAATTAGTTACAGTAGTTACATTTCCTCCTTTGTATACTAATGCTACTTTTGCTTCTACTCTAAATGAATTTGATGGTGTAGATGTAGAACAGTAATAATTATTGCCACATTCTGTTCTTTGTGTCTGTAATAATTGTTGTAAAACTTGTGGATTTACTGGTATTTGATATACACATGGTGCACCTCCTGATTTATTTGGTTGTACAATGCAGCATGATACATCAATTGATCTATAGTACTGATAAATTAATTGTCCATTCTGATCATATATATTAAAGTACAAATCTGACTCTATTGGTGTGCCATTTACATCGAACAACTTTACTGTAAATGTTAATCCATTATCTATATAGTTTGCTAATAGATTTGCTGTCATTGGCTCTATTATTATTTTCTCTGCATGTACTCCTGTTGCTGCTACTACTAATAACGGTAACAAAAATACTAACCTTTTAAATAGTTTGCCTGATTGGTTCATAATAATAATCATTGACGGTAATCTTTATAAATGTTACCATCCTGCAATAAGTATATATCACTGTCACCAGGAAGATATCTTATTATATCTTCTACATCAACTTTAAAAACTTTACTTAATTCTTTGGCAATTTCCAATGGTTTTTTATTTCCAGGGACTAGTATAACATAACTTTTATACCTGTTGACTATATTCTCCGGTATACCAGGAATTACAGTATATTCTTCAAATCCCAATGCAATTTCAAGCTTTACTTTTATATAATTCCTCTTTCCATATATCATAAATGACCCTTTTTTAATATACATGCCAGATGGTGCAGTTTTAGACACTTGTTCAGGATATACATAATATACGTCTACTGAGGATAATTTGATTTTCCATGCTCTAGAATATGATCCAACGAATTTCGCTGCTTCATATATATCTTGCTCTTTTGCATTTTTCCCATTTTTTAATATACCAAACGGAGATCCGACTATATCTGCATGAAATACTAAATCGTTTTCCTCTAAATATTTATTTATTAATAGTTCATTCTGCTTGCTGTCCCTACCAGCAATCAAAAGAAAATTATTAGAAGTTATCATCCATCTGAACTTTTCATACCATTTTTTATTTCTCTTTTTTTCTTCTTTTTTCTTTTCAATTTTTATATTTTCTTCAATATTATTCAATTTATTTTCCAATTCTTTAATTACTTCTTCTATTTTTTCCTTTTTTCTTTTTAATTCTTTAATTTTTTCATAAATATCGTTAATATTCTCGTATATACTTTTAGTTATGTCAATTTTTATTTCCATTTTTCCAACAAACATTGTAAAATACACATTTTTGGCATTTTTCTTTATATACTTTTCCCGGATCTTTCTCACTTTCAATCATATCTAATATTTTATCCTTTATTTCCAAAATTCTTTTTATCTCGTTTTTATTTGTAAATTCTATTTCAAATTTTTTATTATCTTTAACATAATAGATATATCCTTTGTATATTTTATAATCTGGGAACTCATCTTTCAACAATAAATAATAGGTATATATTTGAGTTATATGATCTCTACTGAAAAATCCCGATTTTATTTCATATGGAATAATTTCTTTTCTTTTATTATATTTTTCTATTCTATCAACTCTACCAATTATATTATACTTTCTAGATATTGTATCGAATTCTGTCAAAATCTTTGGTTCCAAAGAATACCATAACTCTATACCATATAAATCATTTTCGCTCATGAAATTAAATATATTTTTCGATCTATCTTCTATTTCTTTATATATATAAGAAAATACTTGAAATTTAATTTTTTCCACATCTATATTTAGTTTTTTTATATCTTTCTCAAATTTTTTTATAGATTTATCAATTAATTCTAAAACAAAATCTTCATATAATTTTTTTACATATTCGTATCCTCTATTTTCCTTTATATTATAGACAATTTCATATTCCCTCTCATTTAAATTATCCAAAATGTTATGTACTATCGATCCAAATATCTTTTTTTCATTTGTTTCTTCCTCATAACCCAAAACTCTTTTAAGATAAACCTTTCTAGGACAAAATAAATAATCTGTTATATCTGTCACTCTTACAAATCTTTCCTCCACATTTTATTTTTAAATGAGAATTTTTATATAGATATATGGATATGAAAGAGATATTTGAAATTCAAAATAAATTTCAAATGGAGGCTTTTCCAGATTTTTGGAAAATAAAAGATGAAAAAGACTTCTATAATAAGTTATTATATTTAGGTTTAGCTCTTTCTGGAGAAGTAGGAGAATTAAATAACATGATCAAAAAGTTATATAGGTCTAAATTTTTTAAAAATGAAAAGATTGAAATTGATAAAGAAAAAATTGGAGAAGAACTTGCAGATATATTTATATACATTATATTATTATGTCTATTATTGGATATTGACCTAGAAAAAGAATATTTAAAAAAATTAGAAAAAAATAAAAACAGATTTATAAAATGAAAATATTTATAACAGGCAAACCGGGTATAGGAAAAACTACACTAATAAAAAAATTATACCAAAACTATCCAGACAAGTTTTTCGGATTCTATACTGAAGAGATTAGAGAAAATAAGGAGAGAATAGGATTTAAAATAATTACTACTTGGGGCGAGGAATTATTACTTGCTTCAAAAAATATTAAAACAGAATATAGAATAAAAAATTACTATGTTATAAAAGAGAACATTGATAATGTATCCAAAAAAATATTAAATAATCTTATGATAAATAAAATAATTCTAATTGATGAAATTGGAAAAATGGAATTTTTTTCTGATGATTTTAAAAAATTGGTTGATATACTAATTGAAGATAAGAAAATAAACCTAATTGCAACAGTTAATTTAAGTTATATTCATATTATAAAAAACAATTATATTTATTTAACTAGGGAAAACTTTACTAAAGTTTATAAAGATCTAGAAAGTATAATCAAAAAATGGTAAAAATCTGGGTAAATAAAGATACTTGTATAGCATGTGGAACATGCATGGTCCTTGCACCAGAAATATTTGATTGGGATTCGGATGGAAAATCTAAAGCAAAAGTATCAGAAACTAATGATCCTAATTTAATACAAAAAGCTAAAGATGCTGCTATTGCTTGCCCAACACATTCAATAAACGTAGAAGAGTGAAATATTATGTAGATATAGATCAGAAGAAGTGTATCAATTGTTTTGCATGCTATTTAATAAATAAAAATATATTTGGGGTTAAAAATGGTAAAATAGTATTAAAAAAGAAAACAATTACTAAGAGGGAAGAAATAGAAGATTTAATAAAAGCAGCCAATGCCTGCCCCGTCAAAGCTATATTCTATATAAATATAACTGAACAATAGCAAAGTTAATAAATTATGATGTCCTTTAATTATGTATGGCATTATATAATGGCGTACTTTCATTATTAGAAAACATTGGATTCTTCAATATGATTATTCCTTTCTTACTCGTGTATGCTGTCATGTACGGATTATTGTCCAAATATAAATTATTGGGAAATCCTTTCAGCGATGATAGAGAAGGAAAAGTTGCCAGAAGTTTAATATCCATGATCTCTGCATCTGTAGGGTTTTTAGTTGTTGGTGCTGTGAACATAGTCCTTGCCATAAAAAATTTATTACCATACATAGTTTTATTCATACTAACAGTATTCTTTTTATTACTAGCAATAGCGCCATTTATATCTGAAGGTGGTGAAGTAAAGTTAGGACCTACACAAAAAAGAATATTCATAGCTCTAGTTTCCATTATTTTTACAATTGTAGTTTTATTTACACTCGGAATATTTAATTATTTATTATCATTGCAAGAAGTGTTTAGTCAATTGGCACAGAACGAATTTTTAATAAATCTAATAGAAACATTGATAATATTAGGAATACTATTTGGATTTGTTGTTTGGGTTACAAAGGCCCCAAAGGTTCAATCTCCAGACAATAGATCTAGATAATGGCATTAGATATAAGAACATTATTAAGCCAATACGGATTTTTCGACTTTATATTACCATTTTTGTTAATATTTTCTTTAGTTTATATGATATTAGAACTTTCAGGATTATTGAAAGTTTCCCCAAATGATCCTGTTGGAAGGAAATTAAGTATACTATTTTCATTTTCTTTTGCCTTACTATCTATGGCAAACATCAATTTAGTCATATGGTTATTGAAATTTATTCCAAATGCTTCTTTTGCAGTTTTAGCCTTTTTCCTATTAGCAGTAATTATAGCAGCATTTGGAAGACATGTACCAGGACCTGCAAGGGCAATACTTGGATTGATTGTTGTAGGAATAATGATTTGGCTAGCAGTAAATGCAATGAATGAAGCAAATGTTAACTTTGGATTCGTAGGATTATTTGGATATATTATAGATTTTCTAATCCAATCTGGCTTATTAACACTGTTAATAATATTCTTGCTACTATTCTTAATAGTATATTGGGTAACATCTCCTGGCCAAAGCGGTGGAGATCACTCAAGATCTAGATGATGGATATAACATCTTTCCTATATGCTGCATTTTCTGAATATGGTGTATTTTCGATTATAGCCCCATTTTTATTAATATTTTCATTAATGTATGGATTACTAAGAAAAACCGGAATCTTTGGTAGAGATAATCCTGCAAGAGAAAAACTATATGCTGTAGTATCATTTGCTCTAGCCGCTTATTATATATATAATTTACAAGCTGTAATATTTACAGAAAACTTTATATCATTCTTCTTCTTTGAATTCCTAGTATTATTTTTTATATTAATGGTAATAGGACTACTATCACTGGTATCAAGACCTTATGATCCAAAAGATGAAGCATTCAATAGATACAAAGGATATGCAAATAATGCAATTACGGGAATTTTAGGTTTATTAGTTTTATTTGCATTTATGTATGCCTCTTCAGTTTCATTTGATGAATTTGGACAAACTGCTGCTGGCGCATTATTGACAATATTAGATTTCTTGATTAATACTGGTTTACTACCACTTATTATAGTAATAGGATTGCTAATAGCAGTTGTAGCCTGGGTAACTAAACCACCTCAACCTAAAAAACCAAAGAAAAAATACAAATATATTATATTGGCACCGGGTGAGGCAGTATATGATCTGTACGAATCTGCTGGTAAAAAGAAATAATATAAATAATTTTTATTAATATATTTTTATGGCAGTATTTGTTACAAATGACAAAAAAATAAAAGATATAGTAAATTATATTGCAAAGGGCGAAGATATTGTTATAACAAATAATAAGGGCAAATATATTGGGTTGGTTTCAAATGAAAAGGCTTTAAGATATTTAAACAAACCAGAAACCAATATAGAAAAAATAATGATAAAAATAAAACCTCTAAAAACAAAGGATATAGTTGAAATAATTGAAAAGATGATAAATTCTAATTTAAGATCAATTATAGTGGAAGAAGATGGTAAAATTGTTGTTTACAGCATTTTTGATATATTAAAAACCATAATAAATGATAAAAAAATTTTAGAAAAAATTAAAATTGAAGATTTCAGTGGAAATGTTTACACCATAGATGAAAAAGATACAATAGATAAGGCAATTGGCATTATGAAACATAAGGGTGTTTCTAGATTGATTGTTGTAAATGAAAAAGGAGAAGCGATAGGAATACTTTCTCTTTCAGATATCTTAAGATATTTATTGATAAAAGATAATGAAAAATTAAGAACTCCAGAATTAACTGATTTAGAAGTAGAAGTAAGATCTATAATAAATAGACAATTGATATTTGCAAATAAAAATGATAGTATAGAAAAAGTAATTGATTTGCTGATAAGAAACAGAATATTTTCTGTACCTGTTTTAGATAACGGAAAACCAGTAACAATAATAACAGCTAAAGATATACTGATACATTACTTACAGCTTAAAAAAGAAGAAGAAATTAATATAACTGTATTTGGAATTCCTTTAGACGAAATAGATCAAAAATACATTAAAAATAAATATGAATCTTTTTATAGAAAATATAAAAATGTAATTGGAGAAGCTAGATTAATAATTCATGTAAAAAAGGTAAATGAAAATATAAGAGAGAGAAAAATATATTATGTGATGAAGGCAAGATTAATTTCAGAAAAAACAAAATTATATGCAGAAGAATCCGGGTATGAATTTTACTCAACTGTAAACAATTTATTTAATATACTAGAAAATGAAATAGAAAAGATAAAGCATAAAAATGAGAGAGAATATTACCTGGAAAACATCTTTAAAAATGATGTTATACAATATCTCTAATGATAGTAATACCTGGTGATCCTGTTGGTAATAAAAAAGTTGAAAATTCTTATGAAAAAGACAATAATTATTATTCAAAGTACATTGGATTATTAGAAAATAAAGTGGGTAAAATGAAAATTACTAGGTTATCAGGATTTTATATACCACAACTAAATGATATTGTAATAGGAAGAGTCATTGATGTTCTCCCAAACGGGTGGTTCGTAGATATAAACTCGCCATATTTAGGATTTTTAGCATTAAAATTATTGGGACAAGAAGAAATTATAGATCCAAACGACATATTTACTTATGGAGATTTTATTCTAGTACAAATAATAAAAGTAACTAAAAATAAGATAATAAATTTGGCTGTAAAAAAAAAGAAAAAATTGAATGATGGATTGATAATAAATGTGGACCCGGTTAAATTACCCAGAATAATCGGAAAAAACAATTCGATGATCAATTTAATAAAAGAAGGTTTAAAAATAGAGATAATTGTTGGAAAAAATGGTAGAGTGTATTTAAATGGTGATGAAAGAAACATATTAAAAGCAATAAAGATAATAAAGTTTATAGAAGAAAACTCCTATAAAAAAGGCTTGACCGAAAAGGTTAAAGAAATTATAGAAAAAGATTTATTTTAAGATGATGAAAAGATTTGATGGAAGAGAATATAACGAACTAAGAAAAATAAATATTAAACTAAATCCACTAGAAAATTCCAAAGGTTCTGCAATATTTTCTTTTGGTGATACAGTAGCTCTAGCAGCAGTATATGGACCAAAACCATCAAAAATGTCGATTGATTATGATAAAGCATTCTTAAGGGTAAGATATAATATGCTAACATTTTCTGTACCAGAAAGAAAAAAGCCAGCACCCGGTAGGAGAGAAATAGAACTATCTAGAGTAATAAAAAGAGCATTAGAGCCTGCCTTATTTTTAGAAGAATTACCAGGAAGTATCATAGATGTATATATAGAAATATTAAATGCTGATGCGGGAACAAGAACTGCAAGTATAAATGCTACATCATTGGCATTAGCATTGGCGGGAATTCCAATGAAAGATCTAGTAGTAGCTGTTGCAGTTGGAAAAGTTGGAGAAAGAATTGTAGTAGATTTAAACAAATTTGAAGAAGATTATGATTCTGAAAAATTAAAAAATGATCCTGAAAAAAGTAAATATATAAATTATTATGGGGAGGGTAGGGCAACAGATATACCCGTTGCTATCATCCCTTCTGAAAAAAAATTTACTTCTATTCAGTTAGATGGAGAAATAAAGACTAGTGAACTGAGAGAGGCATTAAAATTAGCATTAGATAAATCTACAGAAATCAAAAACATAATGAAAAGAGAGATATTGAATTATTTTAAGATTACCAACCTTCAGTAATAAAACTTATAAATAACAAAAATATCTAAACTTTTTATGGAAATCAAAAAATTAAAGTATCTATTGATAGTCACCTTATTGTTCAATAGCGTATTTTCCCAGAATGGCGACATTATAGAACAATTGACCAATTCGCTTAAGAAAGGACTTGAATATACCATAAGTTTGTTAAATGCTGCCATACCTTCAGTATATCATACAACAGCAGAATCATTAAACATTCCTGGAGTTGGTGGTGGTTTAATACTATTCAGTTTAACTGTATTGTTTTTCTTCGCAATATATTATATATTTCTAAAACCTCTTATCGATAAGATTGGAGGAGGATCTGATGAAACTATCAGAAGAGCATCCATTTTAGTAACCATTATTTTAGCCTTAATGTCTGCTTACTTTATGGCTCCATTTGCAATTGTAATATTTGGACTTATAGGATTGGTTGGTATTATTGTCTTAGGAGGTCTAGTTTTATTTGCCCTATTTACAGCTGCATATCATAGAGGTAAAGCATACTATCACAAACATAAAGCACATGCTGCCAAATTTGCTACAGAAAGATATAGAGCAGAAGCAGAGGCAATGAAAGAAAAAGCTGGATATTTACAACAAAAGAACGAATATATTGAGCAAGAAATAAAACATCTTAGAAAGCAACTTAAAAAAGCTATAGCAAAAAAGGAAATGGACAGATTAAAAAGATTGTTGGGTATAGGAAGAATTAATCAAATTAAAAGACTTTTGGCTGGAGATGATGCTAGAAGTTTGTCCGAAGGAATCAAATCCCTAGCTCAGGCATATCGATCAGAGTCTGAATGGATTTTGAATAATACTAAAAATCTAGTTGCAACTGGTAAAACACGAATATTACAAGAAGATGAAATTAATAACTTGATGAACAATCATAAAAATCTAGAAGAAACTGCTCAATCTATAAAAAACTTAGAAAGAATTACCAATAACTTCTTGCATCATGCTAGAGGTGCACTTGATAAAGAAACTTTAAGAAATTTGAATGAAGCTTTTGCAGCTATAAGAGATGTAAAAAATATTATAGGAGATTACAATTCATATATTAAGGATATAAACAATATTATTAGTCAGCACAACCAAATATATGCACATAAACATAATACATTAAATCATATAACTATATAAATTCTTTTTTATTACAACCTTTTTTATTTTTCTAATATTAAAAACATCTAATTATTTTAATTTCTAATAATATTTACTTCTCTATAAATTTTTTTATTGCCAAACTCTCTGCATAATCATCTGCATCCAATGTTATAATATATCCAATTGAAACCTCATGTAATCTATGTCCTGCTCTACCGATTCTTTGTACAAATCTTATAACCTGTCTTGGAGAATTATATTGAATTATTGCATCTACATATCCGATATCAATTCCTAATTCTAATGAAGATGTTGCAACAATTGCCTTTAACTTTCCTTCCTTGAATAATCTTTCATTTCTTTCCCTTACTTCTTTTGACAAAGAACTATGATGTATTTCTATTGGATAATCTGGAATCCACATTTTAAATCTTGAGACTAATAATTCTGCCATTTCTCTTGTGTTTACAAAAATTATTACAGATTTGTGTTTATCCATTAGTTCTTTCATCTTTCTCAAACTCCATGCAACTTTTGGATTCCAATTAAATTTCTTTGCTAGTTCTAAATCCTCATTTGTTATTTGAGGATAAAATATTTCTATATGGTATTTTTTCTCTGCATACCAGTATGCAATATCAAATTCTCTATATCCGAACAAAAATTTACCTGCTTCCTCTAAATCTCCTATAGTTGCAGATAATCCAATTCTTTGAAATTCTCCTGCATAATTTACTAATCTTTCTAATCCCAAAGATAATTGTATCCCTCTTTTTTCATTTAATAATTCATGAACTTCATC
>JBMFJL010000003.1:0-28936 GCA_049973735.1 Nanopusillaceae archaeon | reverse complement strand
ATAGCATAATTATTTCTTCTTAATCTTAATAAATATAATGTATCTTTTATTTCTTTTCTAGCTTTTACAACTCCTTTTATTCTTATTACAGCAATTCTCTCCATTTTATGCAAATCCTATTTTTATTCCAGACAATTTTACATATTCTGGCCTTATTTTATACCTAGTCGTTTTTCTCAATGCATCATATACTGCCATTATAAAGTTTATTCTCTTCCTAGTTTGTCCAAATGATTTCATCCATATATCTCTTATACCTGCTAGTCTCAGTACTTTCTTAACTTCATCTGGTGCAACCAATCCAACTCCTCTTGGGGCAGGTAATAATATTACTTCTACAGAACCATGTTTTCCAACTACTTTATATGGTAAAGAGTGTGGTGTTCCACATGAACATTCCCAAGATCCACAACCTCTGGCTATTGGTATTATATTTAGCTTAGCATTCCTTAATGCTTTTTGCATTGCTATAGAATAATCTACAGATTTTCCCAATCCAACACCAATATAACCATTTTCATTTCCAACTACTGCCAAAGCAACAAAAGAAGTTTTATTACCTTCTGCAGTCTTTCTTTGAACCATCTTTATAATTTTTGGTCTTCTATATTTTCCTTTAGATAAAGATAACCTTATGAAATCATGTTTTAAATTTGGTAATAAAGCATCTACAATCTCTGGCTCAAGTATTTTATATCCCTGAGCAAATATTTGTTCTATAGATACAATTTTTCCTTCTTTTACTAATTTTCCTAATTTTGTCTTTGGATTCCAAGAGTCAATATCAAATTTTTGTTCTTCTATTCTCTTTAACGCTTCTTTTTCCTTTTCTTCTTGGCTTATTTCTTCTTTTACTTTATTTTCTACCATTTTCTTTTTAATTTATAACTCCAAGCATAGGCCCTTAATTTTTTACTTCTACCAAACCCACAATGCGAGCAATATCCTTTTCTAGGATTGAATGTTTGTCTACCACACCTTCTACATATAATATGATTTATTTTTTTTACATTACCTATTGCAGGCATTTAATTTTTTATATAAGATAAATTTTATAAAACAAGTATATTCAGAAAAAATTATAAATGGTTGTTTCGATAATTGTTCCTGTACTCAATGAAAAAGAAAATATTGAAGAATTAGTCGATAGAATAGATAAAACACTAAAAGATGTTGAATATGAGATAATATTTGTAGATGACGGATCTGATGATGGTACAATAGATATAATAAATAATTTAATAAATAAAAACAAGAAAATAAAATTATTAGAGAGAGGAAGTAAAAAAGGATTGGCTTCAGCTTTTGTAGATGGATTGAAACTAGCATCTGGAGACTATATTGTATTGATGGATGCTGATTTGCAACATCCTCCAGAATTATTGAAGAAAATGTATGATAAAATTCGAGAAGGATATGATCTAATTATTGCTTCCAGATATGTAGAAGGTGGAAAAACTGAAGGATGGAGCTTTAAAAGAAAATTAATGTCAAGAATCGCAATACTTTTATCACATATTCTTCTACCAGAAACATTAAAAATTAAAGATGTAACTTCGGGTTACTTTATGATAAGAAAAGAATTGTTGAATGATTTTGAAGTAAGTGATCCTTTTAGTTACAAAGTTCTACTAGATATTTTAGTTAAAATTAGGCCTAAAAAAATATTAGAAATTCCATATACTTTCAAAGAAAGAAAATATGGAGAATCCAAATTAAAAGGTAAGGTAATGATATCTTATATAGTACAAATTATAAAATTATTTGATTTTTGGCAATTTATAAAATTTAATATAGTTGGTATTTCTGGTATTTTTGTCAACATCGGATCATTATATATACTATACCAATTTTTACCATTTTATATTTCATCATTATTATCCATAATTGCTTCAATTATATGGAATTTTATGCTAAATGATTTTTTAGTATTCAAAGAAAAAAGAAAACCATTTGTACAAAGATTTTTATTATTTATAATTGGAAGAGGTATTATATCTCAGCCATTCCAATATTTTTCCGCCCTATTCTTTTTCTATGTATTAAATCTAAACTATATATTATCCCAGTTACTGGCTATATTCTTTGCAGCAATGATTAATTGGGTATATACGAAGGGTGTTGTCTACAACTGACAACAAATCTTATAAATTCCAAAAGCTTATATGATTATGGCCGTATTTTTTGAAAGAAAATTTTATATACAAGGTTTATAAACAGATTGATTGAATTAACAAAAAATATTTATATAATGTATTGTTTGTCAGTTGATACATTCTGTCTCTCACTTATTATTTTAACTACTTCTCCCAAATTATCTTTATCAATCTCTATTTTTTCCTTTTTATATCTATCTTGTAACAAAACTTTATTTCTAGACAATTCCTTTTTACCTACTATGAGTAAAAATCTTATGTCCTTATCTACCGCATATTTTATTTGTTTTTCAAAATCTCTTTTCATTAGATCTATGTAGCAATTTATTCCCAGATCTCTTAATCTATTACATATATTCCAAGCATCATTAAATGTATCTTCAAAGTAAATAACACATAGCTCTGTATATGTTTTTTTATCTAATTTAAATATACCTAATTCTAAACCCGCATCTATTAATCTTTCTACACCAATACTTCCACCAACTGCTGGTATATCTCTATTTGCAAACAATTTTATCAAATTATCGTATCTGCCACCTCCTGCCAAAGATCCAATTTTTGGCTCATCTACTATTGCTTCAAATATCATACCAGTATAATAATCTAGCCCTCTAACTAGAGATAAATTTATTTCTACAAATTTTCTATTTTCCAGCAAACTTAATATATTATTAAAATATTCCAATTCTTTATTTATTTCATTGAATTTTGACAGATAATCTAATATTTCATCATTTTTCATAGATATTATCTCTATTATTTTATTTGATAATTTTTCACCAACTAAAACATCCAATTCTTTTTTTACACCTTCTAATCCTATTTTATCCAACTTATCTATGATATTATAAACCTTATTTATCTTTTCTATAGTTATATTTAAGCTCTTTTCAAATATAAATCTCAAAAATTCTCTATCATTTATTAATATCTTAAAATTGCTAAAATTAAACTCTTTAAATATATAATATACTACATTGATTATTTCTGCATCTGCTTCTGGTTCTTTAGAACCTATTATATCGAAATCTGCCTGATAAAATTCCCTATACCTACCTTTTTGTGGATTATCGTATCTGTAAGATTTTTCTATTACATATCTTTTAAATGGTAAAGGAAATTGAAATCTAGAATAGAATCTTGCCAATGGAACTGTTTGATCATATCTTAAAGCATATTCTTTATCTGAATAAGGCAACTTGAATCTCCATATTAATTTATTTTCAGCTTCTTCTCCATATTTTCCTTTTAATATTTCCCAATATTCTATAGTAGGTGTTTCTATAGGATCATAACCAAATCTTCTGAATATTTTTTCTATTCTTTCAAATATCTTTTGCCTTAATATCTTCTCCTCTGGTCTAAAATCTCTTAATCCAGAGGGAGGTTCTAAATTCATAATATATTTAAAAAAATTCTTTTAATAAATCTATTACTATCATGGTTGTTCATAGAAAGAAAAAATATAGGAAGTATGTTGGGACTAGATATGCTAGAAGAGGATATAACGATAGAAATAGAGGAAAGGGAAATAAGGGAGGATCTGGATTATCTGGATGGAGATTTAAAAAACAAAAATATATTAAATTGATTAAGGAATTTCCAGAAAAATTTGAAGATAAAAAAGGATTTACGAGTCCCAAATATAATAAAATAAAGGAAATAATAAATTTAAATGACCTAAATGAGTATTTTGATTATTTATTAGAAGAAAATATAATAAAAAAGGAGGGAGATTATTATATAATAGATTTAGATGAATTGGGAGTAGATAAATTATTGGGTGAAGGAAATATAGATAAAAAAATGAAGATATATGTTAGAGAAGCTTCAAAAAAGGCAATAGAAAAGGTTAAAAGTATTGGTGGAGAAATAATAATAAAATAATGGACTTATCTTTACAAAAAAGATTGGCAGCAGATATATTGGGTGTGGGAGAAGATAGAGTATGGATAGATCCAAATAAAATTGAAGAAGTAAGCAAAGCATTAAGTAGACAGGATATAAAGGATTTAATTGATAAAGGAATTATAAGAAAAAAAGAGGTAAAAGGGCAGTCTAGAACCTGGGCAAATTATATAAGGAGACAGAAACAAAAAGGAAGAAGAAGAGGACATGGTTCTAGAAAAGGGACTAAGAAAGCTAGAAACGACAAGAAGAGATTATGGATGATAAGGATAAGAGCTATAAGAAGATTACTAAGACAATTGTTAAACGAAAAGAAAATTGATAGACATACTTATAGGGAATTATATATTAGGGCAAAGGCCGGTCAGCTAAGAAATAAGAGACACGTACTGTTATATCTAAAGGAAAGGGGAATTATAAAAGAATAAGTCCATTTATACCTTTTCGGTAACTAAATAAACATTTTATAACTTTTTTGAGTAAAGTTTATATCACTATTCGCTAATTTATTATTATGGCTACTACATCTAAATTAAAAGAGGAATTAGTAAATAAATTTAAAAACGGAGTACCAAAAGAGAAACTTGACCAAGTAGTACAAGAAATAGCAAACAAATTAGGCAAAAAACCATCTGTTGTTAAAGCATTAGTAACAAGATACATGAATAAAGGATACATAAAAGAAAGTGGCGGAAAATTAGTTTGGGCAGGCCAATAAAATATTTTTTAACCTTATAAAAATATTTTTATTCATCAAAATTGTCCTTTTTTAAACTAATTTACAGAAAAACTAAATTTTTAATTAAAATTTATGCCCCCGCCGGGATTTGAACCCGGGTCTCGGGGGTGAGGACCCCGTATCCTAGACCTGGCTAGACGACGGGGGCTATGGATTCAATAAAATATATTCACTATTAGTAGTTATAATTATAATGTTTGTTCCATTGTTATAACATAACATACTTTCGTTTAAACATATACTGTAATAAGTATTATTTATTAATGAGAAATAATCTGGGTACAATAATAATTTTGTATAAAAGTCTTCTGCCACATATTGTCCTAAATCTGGTTGATAATAATAATTATTAGAGAAATTATAATATAAGAAGTTCAAAGATATGAAAAGAATTAATACTAAGTATAATAATATGAATTGTGATTTCATTTCCAATATATATCTACATAATATATTGAGCCATTTACTATATAAAATGTTCTTATACCTTGTTTTACATCATTAAAATCTGTATTATTAAAGTATAGCTCTCCATTTATTAAAACATAATAATATGGAAGAATATTAGTAACTACCATGTATATTGATCTGTTTAATTGATTTACATCAGATAAATTTAGATAGTTTATTGAAATTAAGGAAGCATACAAATCCTCTTTTTCATATCCTTTAAAATACATATTTGGGTATATGTTACTTGTTAATATAAAAAATAAAACTATAATTACAACTACTATTTCAAAAAGTATTGTAATACTGAAAGATCTCATGTTATCATTACCCTGACTAAATATAATTGGCCATTATAGTTGCAAACTCTGCTAAAAGAAATAAATTCACCAGTTATATTTAAACCCAAACTTATTTCTTCTCCAGTCTCCAAATTTTTATATAATATACTATATGGTCTATTTATACCATAACTTGCTATAGTTTGATTTATTATATCATAATTAAAATTGTTTATGGTTAGATTACAAATGTTATTTGATATTTTTTCTGTTAAAATTCTAATTATCATTCTACCTTCTATAAATCTTTCGAAAGAATCAGCATATTGGTAATTTATAGAGTATGAATAAGCTATTTTTTCTAATAATAATATAGTGACTATGAAAGATACTACTATAATTATTAATGCTTCAAAAAACCTGTCTGACATTTATATAATATCTTATAAATATTTTTATATACAATGACTTTATGATCTCTAAACTAGTATCATTACTGAAAGAAAATAAAAAAATGGTTACAGTAAGTGCGTCAAATTTACCAATATCTAGAAAAGATTCGGAGATGGTTGGTAGATTTATAAAATATTTGACAATACCGATGGCGAAAAAATATTTAGAATTGGTAATAAAACAAAAAATAGCAGTACCATACTATAAATACAATAAAAAGCAGGCTCATCATGGAAATGTAGCAGGTAAAGTACCATATGGAAGATATCCTACCAAAGCTTCAAAATATTATTTGAAATTGCTGAATTCTTTGGAGAATAATGCAAAAAATTTGGGTCTAGATCCAAACAAAGTAGTAATAGTTTCTGTAGATGCTTCAAAAGGATTTAGACTAAAAAAAGTTAAAAAAATTAAAGTAAAAACTGGCCCTGGTGGAATTAGAAAAGAATTGGCTATGGTAAGGAAAAAATCAACAAATATAAAAATATATGGTTTATATATAGAAACATTAGATACCAGTAAAAAGTTAAAAAGAAAGGCCTTAAAAGAAATATCTAAAAATATAATAAAAGAATGGCTTCAAAGAATATAGAGGAAGTTATAAAAGAAAGAAAAATAGAAGCTACATTAGACAGAATAATAAAAAATCAATTTAAAGGAAAATTAATCAGTAGAGTAGAATTTTTAAAAGTTTCAATGGGAACAAAAGTAGTAATTTATTGCGCTAGACCAAGATTAGTTTTAGGTGCTGCAAACGAAAATGTAGAAAAAATAAAGAAAATAGTTGAAAAAGTAGCAAAAGTAAAAGATCCTATAATCGAAGCTGTTGCTGTAGAAAATCCTTTATTAGATTCTGAGATTGTTGCCGATTTAATTGCATCACAAATTGAAAGACAAAATGGTAAAGTGAGAGCAATAATGCATAGAGTAATTGAGGAGGTAATGAAAGCTGGTGCACTAGGTATAGAAGTAAGGATAACTGGCAAGGTCATTGGAGAAAGATCTTCAACAATAAGAGAACAAAGAGGATACATAAAAAAGTCTGGTGAACTAAATAAGATGATCGGTGTAAGTATAAGACATGCAAAATTGCCTTCTGGTGTTCTAGGTATTCAAGTTAGGATACTTAGACCAGTAGATAAGTTACCAGATAGAATAAAAGTAAAGGATTTATCAGAGATAAATCCAGAACAATTAGAAAAAATAGATCCTTCTCTATTGGAAAAATTGACTAAGAGCCAAACATAATATATTTGTCCAATTTATCTAGCACTATTTTTATAACATCTGTTCCCTTTATTCTACCAAGCGTACCTTTTACACATTTTCTTTCAGAGAAATTTTTTACAAATCCATATCTGCTATTTTCCGAATAAATCATTATTGGAACTGGATCTGAAACATGTCTTCCAAGTATTGATGAAGTCGAATGATCTCCAGTTAATACAATTACGTCAAATTCATCTTTTACTCTTGCTATCAATTCCTTATCTATCCTTTCTATAAATTTTTTCTTTTCTTTTGGTTTTTTATCATGAGATAAAGAATCTGTACCCTTTATATGTATAAATACTAGATCGTATTTATCTCTATAACTTATTGCTGTTTCTGCAAATGAAAATAAATTTTCATTTGCTGTACCATTAGTTCCAAGTGGTTTATATATATCCATACCAACATATTTTGCGACTCCTAGATACATTGGTGCTGCCGCTAAAAATATTGACTTAATTTTATATCTATTGTTAAATAAATCTTTTTTATTTAGTTTTTTATATTTAGATGGAGATCTTATTAGCATATAATTTATTTCTGGTAAATTTTTTTCCTTTCTTTCTTTATTTATTTTATTTCTTTTTGAAAATTCATAAAATTCTTTTATTAATTTATTTAATACCTCTGCTGTAATCTTTGCTTTCTCTTCTTTGTATTTTATTTCTGGAATTTTTATATTTTCTTCGTGTAAATCATTTTCTGTAACTTTTTCAGATTCCAAACCTTTTAATACTAATACGCCTCTATGTTCTACACCATGCTTTATTATTATCTTTATTCCATATTCTTTCTCTATTTTTTCTTTTATAGGTTCGAATTCGTTCAATAATTCTTCTAACCCATAATCATTTCTTCCAATCCTTCTATCTACTATTATACCTTCCTCATTTACAGTTCCGAAATTTAATCTAAATGCTATATCTCCTTCATCCAATTCTATATCATTTCCGAGTGCTTCAAATATACCTCTACCTCTATAATATTTTTTAACATTGTATCCAAATAAAGACAAATGACCAGTATCACTTCCAGGCACTAAACCAGTTCCTACTACATCTACAATCCCATTTTCAGATAATCTAACCATTTTGTCTATATTTTCTTTTTTAGCTGCTTCTAATGGTGTTTTATTTCCCAATTCTTTATTTACATGATCTCCCAAACCATCTAATATTATAAATAGACCTTTTTTCATATTTTATTTTAACTTTTCTTTACTTATAAATCATGATTTAAATAGGTTAAATGAGGAATTGCAAACAATAAATTTATTTATTTTTATTGTTTATTATATTTTATCGGCGCGGCGGTGCCCGAGCTGGACAAAGGGGTCGGGCTCAAGACCCGATGGAGCAGATCCGTCGTGGGTTCAAATCCCACCCGCCGCACTTTGATTAGTATTTTCACAATGTAATTCTATCAAATTATTTTCTGTTTACTGTTTTTTCCACAAGTTTTTGCGATCTTTTAAACTTTCTGTATGTATAAACAAAAAATAATTAGAACAATAGAATACAATTATTTGTTGTCATCCAAAAAGAATTTAAAATAATTTTCCAACCTTAATATTATTATTGGGCCCGTAGTCTAGTGGTAGGATGCCGGCCTTGCAAGCCGGAGATCCCGGGTTCGAATCCCGGCGGGTCCATTAATATATAGCATTTTTGCTTTACAAATAATTCTAAGCTTCATCTTGTACATATTTTTCTCCTCTTTTCAATTTTTCAAATGCTGCTTTTATCTCTTTTCCAAGATATAATGCATGGTCATACAATGTAAAGAAAGAACCACCTTTTAAGGAATTATATATTTCCCAGAAATTCCTTGAAGATATTTTGTAATCTACTATAGACATATCTGGCGTTCTATGCTCTAATGTTACTTTATCTTCATCATGATATACTAAGAAGTTTCCTTTTGGATCTTCAACAAATTCCTTCATCCTATAAGAATATTTTGTTAATATTTCTTTTACTAAATCCCAATCATGTTTATATATATGTGCAGAGGTTGATATGGTAGTTACTGTACCGACTTTAAATTCTGTTTTTGTCTTCTCATTAATTCTATTCACAATATATTTTGCAAGCTCTATTTGACCTACTATATTTACAGGCCATCCTTTTACCATATCATTACTTCTAATCCAAACTGTATGATTATAATAATCTCCACTGATTATTCCCTGAACAGAAACAATACATGGGGGATTAGTTGATTTTGTATCTTCTATATGATTCCAAGTAATTGCTACAGCTCTCCTAGTATATGGAGATTTAGCCAGTTTGTCTATTATAAATTCAATCTGGTTTCCAATAACTTCATGTGAAAAAAGTCTACTACCATAAGTATATTCTACACCCTCTGGTTTATATGGAGATAAAACCTCTTCTATATGTTTTTCAAATTCCTTTGCATCAATAAATTCAAAAAACTGTTCTTCTATTTTATATTCTCTACCATATAGACCTATTGTTACCATGATGTTCAAATATTCCTTCTGTGGTTCATCATATTCAGAATATTTTATATATCCAAATTTCATTATATTATCTAGTATTTTTATCCAGGCTCTAAATGGAGAAGTTTCATATACAAAGTAGCCAGAAATTGGTATTGGCCAACTATTTAACTCTGCTTTTTCTTCAATTTTTACATCTACTAATTCTCTAACTTTAACTCCCTCCTTATAATTTTTGTTTATTTCCTCTATTAATTTTTCTATATTGCCTTTCTTGAATTCTTCCCTCAAATCTATCAATTTAACAGTTTTTATTATTTCTATTATTTTATCTTTCGGTAAAACTATTTTTTGACCCTCTAGATTTTTATTATGAAAGATTTCATATAAAGCACTTCCAGAAGTAGACAAATCTGCTCCATAAAGTATTAAAGTATCTATACTAGGATATTTAGCAAGCGTTTCAATTACAAAATTGACACCATATGATGTATATGTTGTCCCTATAACACATATCTTATTCTTTACATCTTCTGGTAACTTTAATAATATACTTTCTTTTCTACTCCATAAAGTGGATATTGCAATATTGCTTTTTTCATTTATCACTAAAATATCTTTATTTACCATTTATGAGATTATACATTCTGACCAGCCACAATCTAAACATGTTACACATCCACCTTCATGTTTTAATCTTGTAGAACCACATACAGGACATTTCTTTACTTTATGATTATCATCTATATTCTCTGGTGTTATTCGTGGTTGAGTGATATTTATATCTAGCTTTATTTTGTGATTAACATTCTTTTCCTCCTTTTTTTCTGTTAATTCATAATACCACTCCGGTATTTTTATACCCAACTCCTTTAATATTTCTATAGTTTTATTTTCTATTTTTCCTTCCCTTACCAACCTTAAATATTCTGCCACCCTGGCTTTTGATGCTTCAGCAGGTGCATAGTATACTTGCACAGATTTCGATCCATCTCTATATATTGTTATTCCTTTGCATCCTGTCTTATATGCAAACAAATATGCACTTAATACATCTTCTGGCGTTACCCAGTTTGGCATATTTATTGTCTTAGAAATTGATGTTGTAATCCAGATCTGTGCTACTGCCTGAGCCCTAACATGATCCCACCATGGAATATCTAAAGCTGTTAGAAATACTCTCTTCAAATCATCTGGTATTTCTTTTATTCCAAGTAAACTTCCACCATTATCAGATATTTTCTTCAATATTTCTTCTTTATACAGTCCTCTCTCCCTTAACTGTCTTTCAAATTCTATATCTACATAATAATATGTACCTGCAGTAACTCTTTTCTCATATACTAATGAATATTGTGGCTCAATTCCTGAAGAGACATCTACCAACATAGAAATTGAACCAGTTGGTGCTATAGAGGTTACCTCTACATTCCTTATACCGTATTTTAGTATTTGTTCTTTTAGATAATCCCAATCAAGATTCCATAGTTCTCTATGATAATATCCCTCCACAGGCAATTCTCCGTCCTTATATGAAGTCTGATTATATTTTTCAAATATACCCCTGGTCTTTGCCCTTTCAACAGATTCTAACATTGAATAATATGTTAAATATTCTGTTACTTTCATGATAAATTTAAATCCTTCTTCTGAAGAATAAGGTATTCCTAAGGCAAACATTGCATCTGCAAGACCCATATATCCTAAACCGACCCTTCTAACTGCCTTAGAAGCTTCTTCTATTTCTTTTATTGGATACTTATTTACATCTATTACATTATCTAAGAACCTATAAGACCATCTTATTGTTTCTATATATCTTTCCCAATTAAATATAGCTTTTCCATCTACAAAATCTATCATTGCATATAGATTTATTGATCCTAAATTACATGATTCATAAGGATATAAAGGTTGTTCTCCACAAGGATTTGTAGCCCTAATTGGTCCTCTATATTTATATTGTACATTTCTCCTATTTATATTGTCCATAAATAAACATCCTGGATCTGCCTTTTCCCATGCAACATAAGCAATTTCTGACAATAATTGCTTTGGATCTATATAACCAGTTATTGCCTCTTTTGGCACTTTATTTGGATCATAATTTATATCTCCTGGGAAAGGAGATCCTTCTTTTCTTAATATTCTTGGATTTAATAAAGGATATGGTTTGTTTTCTTCATAATATTTCCAAAAAGATGGCTCAAACATTACAGAAATATTGAAATTTTCAAGAACCCCTTCTTTTTCCTTTGCATGTACAAATTTCAATATATCTGGATGCCAGCTTTCCAATATACCCATATTTGCTCCTCTCCTTTTTCCCCCTTGTTTTACTACATCTGTAATTGTATCTATGATTTTCATGAATGAGACAGGTCCGGATGCAACACCACCAGTAGAGGCTACAACATCTCCTTCGGGCCTTAATTTTGAATAATTTATTCCAACACCCCCACCGGATTTAAATATTAATGAAGCATCTGTAGCAGATTTCATAATAGATAACATATCATCATCTATATCAAGTACGAAACATGCTGATAGTTGTCCTAACCTTGCACCAGCATTGAACAAAGTTGGAGAATTTGGCATAAATTTTTTAGATGCCATTAAATCAAAATATTTCTGATAATTTTCTACATATTTATCAAATTCTCCATTTTTCAACATTTCTAAAAATTTTGACCAGCTAACCTTCATATGACTCCTTTCATTTAAATAATCATATAGATATTTCATTCTTTCTAGATGATATCTGTTCCATTTGAATAAGGGATTTTTTACTGGTAAACCTAACTTATTTTCATATTCTACTTCATTAAATTCTTCCTTTTCATGAACTTTCTGCTTTGCATCCTTGTCATATATTCTTTCATCATATAATATATCTGGAATAACTATTAGAGCTGCTACTCTTTCAAACATTTGCTTTGGTCCTTCCAATAATTGTAATTTCTCATCTTTTAATAGGTACCTATTTACCATTAACCTTATAGAATTTATTGAAAATCTTTTTGCTATTTCTTCCTCATAAAATTTTCCCAATAAGTTGATCTTTTCTTGTCTTATTTGTTCTTTTTCTTTTCTATAAGTTATATATTTTTTCGCTACTTCATATAAATTGAATTTTAATAAGGTTAGTTCTACTATATCTTGAATTTCTTCAACAGAAGGGATATTATTTTCTCCATATTTTTCTTCTAATACTCTTATCACATAATTTACAATTTCTTTTAATAATTCTTTATTATATTGATTAGCGCTTTTCATAGCTCTTTCAATAGCATAAGAAATCCTATTTGGATCAAAATCAACAATTCTCCCGTCTCTTTTTCTAACTTTTTTAATTTTATATTCTTTATTTAAAAAATCATTTTGTTTATTTATAAAAGAATTTGTTTCCATAAAAAACTTATGAAAAATAGATTTAAAAATTATGTTATTATATTCATAATTTGACAATTTATATATTAATCTTTCAAAATTTATATATTTATCTTTTATTGATATTCAAAGGAACATTTAAAATATATTTGCTACTATAAAGTATAAAATATAGACAATTATTGCTATATGATACATAAAATTTGTTATTTTGATTGATTGTTCTCTAAAATAAAAGAAAACTTTTGTAAGATTATTCTTCCAATACTTTTATATCCTTACCATTTATTTCAAATAACTTTACTGTTCCAGCTACATTAATTACCCTAGCTTTATTTATTATATCTTCCAAGCTCCCTGTCTCATGTATATGACCATGCAAATTCAATATTGCCCTATTATTTCTATGTAAAAATTTTGTTAATTCTTCGCTGCCAGCAGTATCTATTGAAGTTAATGATCCTTTAGGAGGTTGATGGGTTAACAATATTATATATTTATCTGTAAACTTTTTCTCCACCTTTTCTAGAATTTTCTTTATTTCATCTTCTGTAATCATAAATAAAGGAACATCTGCTCCTCCGATTCCAACAAAAACAATATTGTCCTTTATAATGTACTTTCCATGCAAACTTTTTATTTTATACAGTGAATAGAGTGTGTATGGAATCTCTGGTGTCTCATTATTGCCTGGTACAAATATTATTTTGTCTGGATTTATATTTTCTACTAATTTCTTTATCAATCCTCTTTTAATCTTTCCATAATCAGATATATCTCCCAAAATTATTACATAATCTGCACCCTGGTTTTTGTAAAGTTCTATTATTTTATATATTAATCCAAAATCGTTATGTATATCGGAGGATACTATGATTTTCATTATATGTATAATTCTGGTTTTCTTTTTATATATTCTATCAAGTAATTTTTTAAAGACTCGCTATCATGGAAATATGGATAATTTAGGGTTTTTGCTATATCTTCCATCTCTTTCTTTTCTTTTTCAGTAAAAAGATCATATTTTGAAAAGTATATAACTATTTCTCTACTAAACTCTCTTTCTATATTTTTTAAAAGATTTATTTGTTGCTCTAAAGTATAACCGGATGTTCCAGTCAAATCTATAACATATACAACCAGATTTGCTAGATATCTTAAAGCCAATAGCGCTTTCTTTTCAATAAAATTTAATTCCTCGAAAGGTCTATCTAGCATACCAGGGGTATCTACTATTTGTAATTTAAAGTATGGAGTTTCTATATATCCTAAATTTAAATCCTTTGTTGTAAATGGATATGGTTTGATTTCAACATTAGAGCCAGTTAACTTTTTTAATAAGGTACTTTTCCCTACATTTGGTAATCCTGCTATAACTATTGTCGGATAATTTTTTATTTCTGGTATTCTAGATCTTGCTTTAATATACTTTTTATAATCTTCTAGTATATCTCTATTTCTCCTTAAAATAGATGCTATTCTTCCGTAAAATTCTTTCCTAGATTTTATTATGTCTTCTTTATACTTTAATATCTTCATATTGTTTTTACTTTTTACATATATTTTTCTTATGTTTTCCTTTAATCTCTTTACCCTTATCTTCAGATCTTTTATATTCACATCTGGCAAAAGTAATTCATATAACTCCTCATAAAATTTATTAGATGGTAACGAAATATCATTATACATTTTATCTATTTTTGAATATACATAATTGTAAATAATATCTAATTTTTTGAGATTTTTTTCTTTAAAATCAGATATACCTTTGGTATTTATCTTTGCCTTTTTAAATGCATTATTAATAATTTCTTCAAAAAAATTATTCGACATCTATCCTTTTTCCTTCCAAACCAGGTTTCTTTTTTATTTCAATTCTTAATACACCATTTTCATATTTTGCCTTTATATTATTTACATCTGCATCTTCTGGTAATTCAAATATTCTTTGGTATCCTGTAAATAATCTTTCCATTCTTATGTAATTTTCTCCTTTTTCCTTACTCTCTAATTTCCTTTTAGCACTTACTTTCAAAAACCTGTCTTTTACTGTTATGTTTATATCTTTTTTATCCACTCCTGGTAAATCTAACTCTATTAAATATTTATCTCCTTCATCTACAATATCTGCTAAAGGTTCTTCATACTCAAAGGGAATAAATCCAAGATTTACTAATTTATTTATTTTTGATTGCAATTTTCTCATTAATCTCATTTGTCTTTTCCATTCTTTTCTTATATAATCCATGATGTCATCTATATCACCTGCCATAATATATAATTTATATAAATTTTTATAAAAAAGAAGGTTATGAAAGCTGGTTTAGAGATACATCAACAACTAAATACCAAAGAAAAGTTGTTCTGTTCATGTCCAACAGAGCTTTTCGATAATTATACTCATAGAATAGAAAGAAAACTAAGGGTAACACAGAGTGAAATTGGAAAAAAAGATGTAGCTGCAGAATATGAAACAATGAAAGATAAACTATACATATATGAGTATTCTAATGAATATTCTTGTTTGGTAGAACTTGATGAAGAACCACCACATCTAATAAACTTAGAAGCATTAAAATTTGGACTACTAATTTCTACATACTTTAACATGTATGTTCCAAAAGTATTACAAGTTATGAGAAAAATTGTAGTAGACGGATCTAATACTTCTGGATTTCAAAGAACATTACTATTAGCTTTAGACGGAAAAATAAAGTATAAAAATAAAGAAATAACGATACAAACAATATGTATTGAAGAGGATGCCGCAAGAAAAATAGAAGAAGGTGAAAAATATATTATTTATAGATTAGATAGGCTGGGAATACCACTAATTGAAATATCTACAGGCCCTGATATGACAAATCCTCAAGAAGTAAAAGAAATAGCTGAATATATAGGATTAATACTTAGATTAACTGGTAAGGTAAAGAGAGGTTTGGGTACAATCAGACAAGATCTTAATATATCGATAGAAGGTGGAGAAAAAGTAGAAATAAAGGGTGTTCAAAATTTAAAAATAATGGATAAAATTGTTGAAAACGAAATTAAAAGACAAGAAAAAATCTTGGAATGGGGAAAAATTGTAAGAGAAAGAGGAATTGATGGATACGAGTTAGAAGAATAATTTTATATTTTTTAATAAACTCTAATTTATAATGAAAAGTCAGTTTGGTACAATAATAGTTGAGGTTATACTATTTATAGTTGCTGCTGTTGCTTCGTACATATTAATATCTTCTGCATATAATAGTTTAAATAAAATAAGTAATGCCGCATATGCAAATGCAGAATCATTACAAAATATGCTACAAACTTATATTACAATTGATTCATGTGCATACAATAGTACCACAAATTTATTATATGTATATGTCACAAATAGAGGAAATAATATATTAAATCAAAACTTAACGCAATTTTTTGTTAATGGAGTATTAGTAAATAATAAAACTGTCAGGATTGCATATAGTTATACTGGTACACAAGTTTGGGGACCTTATGATACCATTGTAATAATTTCAAACATTAGTTTAGGAACAGATTTTTATCAAATAAAGGTTGTAGCAGATAGTGGTGCATTTGCTCAAAATATTATTTATGTAAATACTACTGCTAATACCTGTATTGTAAAATGAGATCTGATACAGGATCTTTAGTTGGAGCTATAGCAAGTTTCTTTGTTTTTATTGTCTCTATGTATGTTTTATATACAATATTAACAAATATGTATAGCAATTTTAATAATACTGCTTATGCAATTATTAATGGAGTTAGAAACACGGTTGGAGAAAACATAAAATTTTTGAATAACCAAACAAGCTATTTATCTCCAAATATAAGTATATTGAATAATGGAAATAAAGTTTTGGATTTATCTTGCTTTAGATTATATGTAAATGGATTTATTGTAAATTTTAATTATTCTGTAAATCAATTATATCCTTCTAATTTGCTATTACCTGGAGAAGATGCAAACATAACTTTTCCTAATATATATTTAAAGAATGCTTCTTGGAATTATATAGTGCTATTAAGTTGTTATGGAAATAGGTTTCAAACTTTAATATATGTAAGTTAGTTTAAATATAATATGAAACTACAAAATGCTTTATTTGCTACATTAATGTTAATAGCTACTGGTACTATCTTATTATTGTTATTGACAAATATTGTAATAAAAAATACAAATACGCCGGTTCCTACAGCATATGGAGTTTCAAAATCTTTATCATTGAACTTTCAGATACTAGATTATTTTATACAAAATAATACTTTGTTTGTATATGTAAAACCATCTGAGCCTGTTAATGCATCTCAAGTATTCGCAATAGTTAATAATAGATTGGTTAATGTTATACCATATAATTCAAATAGTGTAATTGTAGATCCGTCAAAAAATCAATTACTATTAATTGTTGCAAATCTATCACAAATACCTTTAAATCAAGAAGGAAAATATAGCATACTAATAGGATTATCTAACAATATAATTGCGGAATTCGACATAAATTATATCTCTAATCCTTTTATAGATTATTTTAAACCACCTACAGTATTTCAGATTAATTTGTCCGATAATAATGTAGGTAAAAGCTGTCTATCAACTTACACAATACCATTAAAATTGTATAATACGCAAAATATTCCAACTCCTGCACCATTTCAACAACAAATTGCAATATGTAATGGAACAGTAAGTTTAGGAAGCAATTTTGCTTACATAAATAATGCTACATTGTTTAATTTAATAACATTAAATGGATCAAATGTTTATTTTACAACATATGGAACACCAAATATTTATTCATGGTATGAAGGTATTTATACTAGTGGTTCTACTAGTTGTAAAATCTGGTGGATAAATATTTCTCAAGGAATTCCTGCAAATAGCAATTTTACAATTTATATGTGTATAGATAATATTTCTACAAACTATTATCAACAATATTATCCATATGTAGGTTTGTCTCCACAAATAGATCCTTCGAGAAAATATGATAATGGAAAATATGTATTTATAGTTTATGGATACTTTAATAATACATTTGATGGATGGATAGGTTATCAATCCCCTACTGCAGTAAATTCATTCACTCCTGTAGCCACTTCAAGTGGTATACAGATGACAAATGGTGTATGGGGAGAAGCAACATATATTTTACCATATAATAATTGGAATATACCAATGATTCCTATGATAGTTGAAGAAGCATTTTATGTTTATTATACTAATGAAATAAATGCTATATCTTTATTTGGAAATACAAGCCAACAGGTTGCTTCTAGTTCTGTAGGATCTGGTTCACCAGATTTTGAGACAATACCAAATTATTCTACTGTTGCAGAAAATGGATATTATTATTACTGGGGATGGTATTCTATGATAAAATCTGTTGTTACTAACCAAACATTAGCAAGTAAGGTATATTCTAGTACTGCTAGAAATGTTGTTAGTCAAACAATCTACGCATATTTTATTTTAAATAGTACATATACAGAAACAGGTTATTATTTCTATAGTTCTAGTAACGTATGGACACCTTTAACTTTACTAAATATGTATAGAAATTTGCCACTATATATGTCAATTAATTCAACAATTAATTATAATCCATTCAGATATCCTACATTACAAATAAGTGCATCTGATGGTGCACATAGTTCTACTCAATATATACAATGGGTAGTTGCTAGAGCATATCCACCAAATGGAGTTATGCCGCAGATATATATAGGTTAAAAATTTTCAATAAAAAACTATTTTTAAATGGTCCGGGTAGCCTAGTGGTAGGGCGTCGGGCTGTGGACCCGAAGGTCGCGGGTTCGAATCCCGCCCCGGACCCTAATGAGTTTCCCAACCAGAGGTATATGAATATCCCAAATACTTTTTCATAAATCTTTCTATTGCGGTTTTTTCTTTATTTGTTATTTTACATAGATTATGAGACAATTTTAAATATCTTGGATAAGAGGCATTTAAATATATATTTTCTTTTACAATTTCTAAAAATTCTTCTTTACTTATGTTATCTATAGCTTCTATCCTATATATATGATCTTCTGGTCTAGTTCTAAAATATATAAAGTATATGTTTTTATTATAAAAAATAATTTTTCCTTCTTCCTTTTTTATTTTAATTATTTCACCTAAATTTTTTTCAATTATTTCTGTGTAAAATACTTCTTTTGGGAAAATATTCAACAATATTTGAAAATCTGAAATTCTTTTATTTTCATGATCAAATATTTTCAGATTTAATATCCTCTTTGCTATTGCTAATAATTTACCTTTTTCTATCATGTAAACAAAATTTTCAGCAAAATTCTTTCTTATTCTTTCTATATTTTCTTCATCTAATTCATAGCTAAATTGAGACAATAGTACTCCGTCAGAAATTATTGAACCATCTATAAAAATATATTTGTTACTATATTTTTTAGCGAGAATATATTCTAGATTTTTTGCAACAAGTGAAGAAATTTGGGATAAATCATGATTTGCTTCTTTAGAAGAAATAAATATACTTGGAATAACTTCTATATCTCTAATTTCTTCATATACTTTTTCTCCAGTAATCACTGCTTTAGCATATATATACGCATAAGGGCCTATTATACCGTTTATATAAGAAGAATCTATAAAAGCGAATTCTCTTTTTTCCCTTATAGCAACATTGTCAATATTAATAGTTTTTATTTTTTCTTTAAATTTTGAAACTTCAATATTTTCTCTTCTAATATTTTCAATTTTTTTAATTAAAATATTTAGTAATTCTTTATTAATCATTATATTTTATTACTACAAGTATTTAAAAAAATCAAGAATAAACATATATATAACCCCGCTTCGAAGAACCAATATGAAAGCATGAGTATTGGTAACGATGGGCGGGGAACAGATGCCGCGGTGCCCGAGTGGCCCAAGGGGATGGATTGCTAATCCATTCCCCGAAAGGGGGCGTGGGTTCAAATCCCACCCGCGGCGCTTATTTTTAAATTATTTTCATTTATAATAATTAAATGGCTCATGGTCCCAGATATGTAGTAAAATATAGAAGGAGAAGAGAAAATATTACAGACTATAGAAAGAGATTAAAGTTATTGAAATCTGGTAAACTAAGATTAGTAGTAAGGAGACATTTAAACAATTTTATAGCACAAATTATACAATATGATGAAAGAGGAGATAAAACCTTGATTACAGTACATTCTAAAACATTGGAAAAGAAATATGGTTGGAAAGGTCATAGAGGAAATTTACCAACAGCATATTTAGTAGGTTTACTCATTGGTTTAGAAGCAAAAAAGAGAGGAATTAATGAAGCAATATTGGATATTGGCAGATATTCAAAAACAAAAGGAAATTCTTTATTTGCTGTACTAAAAGGAGCATTAGATGCTGGATTAGAAATTCCACATGGTGAAGAAATATTGCCATCAGAAGAAAGGATAAGGGGAGAACATATAAAAAATTATGCTTTATTATTAAAGGAGAAGAATCCGGAAAAATACAAAAAACAATTCTCTAGGTATCTAAAAGTGGGATTAGAACCGGAAAAAATTGTTGAGCATTTTGAAGAAGTTAAAAAGAAAATATTAAAAGAATATGGACTGGAAAGATAATCTAGATCCCGTACTAAGAGATTTTTTGAAATCTCTACTAGAAGAAGTTAAAAAATACAAGGACGTATATATGAACTCTGATGATCCGGCTAGAGCACAAATATGGATCGCTTTAGCAATATTATATAGAAAAATACTTTCTGTAGACTCAAAAATTAGTGAAATTCATAATCTACTGAACGACAAAGAGATAAAGGAAAAATTAGAAGAATATTTAAAGAAGTTTTAAATTAATAAACTACTGCTACTAAAACGCCGCCTATTTTTTCTTTCTTACATTCATCATTTGTCTTTATACCTTTACTAGTAGATACTAATAAAATACCCATACCTCTTGCTGGCAAATATCTTTTTTCATATTTTTCCAATTCCCTATATGATACAGGAAATCTTGGTTTTATCGCTTTTGCAAAGTTAAAGCTATCAGATACTTTTACTTTTATATTCCTTCCAACAACTTCATAACTCTCAATATAACCTTTTTCTTTCATTTTTTCTAAAACATTTAGCAATAGTTTACTATAATAATTAAATACTACCTCTTTTTTTCCTACATTAATGCTGTTTGTTAAATGGGATAAGAAATCGTTTATTATATCAACCATTATTCTCCTAATACAGAGAAACCCATTGTTTTTGCCATTTCTCTAAAGCATCTTCCACATATATTTAGATTATATCTTCTTATTACTCTATCATGTGATCCACATATTATACATCTAATTGCTCCTTTTCCAAATCTTCTCTCTTTATTTTGTATTCCATACTCTTCTAATACAGATATTAAATCTTTACCCTCAGAAACAGCTTTATCTATTAATTCCTGAATATTCTTAATTTTTCCTTCCTTTATTAGTCTGTTTACTTCTTCTTTTACATATTTTGGTGCATTGTGTTTTAATATTTTTGCTAAAGTACCTGGTTTGTTCTTTTGTAATTCTACTAAATATGACCAATCGTTTGGCATGAATATATTTTATTCATAATATTTTTATAAAATTATTAACATACATTATATTATTGGAAGCGTACATCGCAGGTATAGATCCAGGAACAAATTTTGCTTTGGTAGTTATAGATGAAAATTATAATATAGTTAAGAAACTTAGTGGAAAAAATATAGAAGAAAAAGAAATTATAAAGTTTTTAAAAGAATTAAATAATGTTGTTCTAATCGCAACAGATAAGAATAAGATACCAAAAAAAGTTATGGAAATTTCATCTAAGTTGAATATTGGGATTTATTATCCTAAGGAAGATATAGATATAATAACTAAGAAAGAATATTACGAAAATCCAAATTTAAAGAATATATTAGAAAATAATCATGAATTTGATGCATATATTTCTGCTTCAGAAGCATTAAAAAATTTAAAAGAAATATTTAACAAGGCTAAAAAAATTGCCAAAGATCAAAATGAATATATAAATATATTGAAAATCACACTAAAAAATAGAAATATAGAACCTTTTGCAGCAAAAAACATTTTAGAAAAAGATAATTATAGAAGAGAAGAAATTAAAAGAAAAAGAAAAAAGAAAATAAATAAAAAGAAGCTTGTGGAAAGGATAGAAATAATTGTGAGAAATAAAATAGAGCAAGAAGAAAAAAAGAAAATTGAAGAATTAAACAAAAAATATATAGAATTATTAGAAAATTATAATAAATTATCAATAGAACTTTTTAACAGATTAAAAGAAAATGACATAATAGTACCAAAGATATCTTTCTTATATTTAAATAACCTAAATGGAAAAAGAATATTTTTAGATGAAAAAAATGAAGAATATATTAAAAGATATATTTCTAGTAAAACCATCTTTTTTGTAAAAAGAGAAGATTTAGAATTTATAAAAAATTATTCCTCTAATATATATATTGTTACAGATTTTTTAGATTTAAAAAATTTCGTAATAGTAAAATCTTTTGAAAAATATGAAAACATTGTCAAAAAAATGGATGAAAAAGAATTATTAGAAAAATTAAAAAGAATAGTTAAAGAAAATATTGGTGAAAAATATAGAAGAGACACCTTATGATAAGTGGAAATCTTTTCTATAGCAAATCTGAAAAATATATATTACTACTTTTTAGTGGTATTATAATTATGACAAATATAAGATAAGATGTTTCAGTTTGAATAGGGTGTACCGAAAAATTTATATATCCGATATATAAAAATTATTGATAATCAATATTTTTAAACACAATGAAAGATATTATTATTATAAGATAGCAAGCAGTTTAGGATATTTTGCAAGGGAATTAGTATGTTTTTATTTAAAATAAATGGATTTGACCAAAAAAAGAAATTTATATTTATTTTTAAACGCTTTAAAGGGTTTTCTTTAAAAATTTTTTGAAAAATAAGATATTATGACAACAAATTCTATAATAGACTATTTTTTATCAGACTTTAATAAATATATAGATAAAAAAAGCAAAATTATAAAAGATTCAAGGTATTTTAACGAAGAATATATTCCGGAAGATATAAAATTTAGAGATACACAAAAAGAAATGATTTTTTTCAATATCGGACAGTTTATAAAATTTGGAATGGGTTCTAATATGTTTTTATATGGTAGCACTGGTACTGGAAAAACAACTCTTGTAAAAATATTGAATAATGGATTAAATACAATCAGTATTAGAAATAAAATAAAGTTAAAAGTAGCTTATGTAAATTGTAAATTTATATCATCAAAAGATACAGATTATTACTTATTTAAAAGAATATATGAGAGTATAACCAATACATTTGTAAAAACAGGAGAAAGGAAACAAGAACTAATAGAAAGAGTCTTTAGATTTGTATCTGAAAATGATAACAAACTATTGATAATATTAGATGAAGCAGATCATATTTTAAATAAAGAAAATATATCAGAATTGCTATACATTTTATTAAGGAATAGTGATAACAACATTAAATTAATTTTTGTTTCAAATAACATAACATTTGTAAATAGTATTGATCCAAGAGTAAGATCTTCTCTTTCTTCAATGTATTTTGTCAACTTCCCACCATACGACTATTATCAACTGAAAGAAATATTAAAAGACAGGGCAGAAAAAGCATTAGTTCCAGGCTCTATTTCTGAGGAGGGAATAAACTTTATTGCTGCAAGGGTTGCAAAGACATCAGGCGATGCTAGAGTTGCAATAAATATATTAAAATTGTCTGCAATGATTGTATCTGCTAAAGGAAAAGAAAAAATAGAGATAGAAGATATAAAAGAGGCTTTTGAAAATATAGATTTAGATATAATAAAATCTGTAGTTTATCAACTGAATAGAAATCAGAAAATAATATTATTTAGCCTTATAAGTAGACAATTAAAATCTGATAATGATTATGTTACATTTTCAGAACTATATGAAGAATATGTAAAAAATATGGAGAAGTTAGGTCTGGAACCATTAGATAGAACTACAGTATATAAAAATTTGAAAACCATTGAATTAGTTCTTGGAAATTTATTTGAGCAACACAACGTATCTGAAGGCAGAAAAGGATATAAAAAAATAATGAGATTGTTGTTAGATCAAGAGAATCTTTTAAAAATGTATGAAGAAATAAAAAAGAATATATGAAAAGAGAAAAAATAATAGAAATATTGACAATTCAACATGATATTTTTATTACTCCAAATATAATAAAAAAATTAGAAGAGTTAGACGAATCTTTGATATATAAAATAAGGGATATTGCAATTCAAAAAAATATCAAAATATTAGATGAGAATTTTTTAAATGAAATATTAGGAAATAAAAAAGAAGAAATAAAAATAGAAAAAAAAGAAGAAAAAAGAGGAATATTGTCATTTATATCAAGTAAAAAAGAGGTTTTGGTTCAGATAAACAAAGAAATAGTCGAAATACATGAAGAAAAGAAGAGAAGAATTGGTGAAGAAATTGAAACAAAAATAGAAGAGGTTGAAAAAATAAATAGAAAAATAAATGTATTAAAGAAATTTGATGTACAGAAAAATAAAATAGATATTACAACATGGGTTTCGTATTATAAAGCAAGATTAAATAAAATTAAAAAAATCTTAAAAGAACATAATGAATTAAAAACAATATATCCTTTAGATAAAATTCCGGAGAAAGAGGATGTTGGAATTGCTGGAATAATATATGATAAAAGATTAACAGACAAAGGAATTATATTTATAATAGAAGATGGTAATAAAAAGTTAAAAGTTTTTGTAGACAAAAACTCAGAAGAAATAGATTTCAAATTAGTTAAAGATATACCTTTAGATTCTGTAATAGGCTTCTATGGAAGATACAATAAAGATAAAGATCTTTTCTTTGCAACTAAGGTTATTTATCCAGATGTACCAATAAAGAAAATAAAAACATACGGTGAAGAAGATGTATATATATTATTTACTGGTGATTGGCAAGTTGGAAATAGACATACAATAGATATACTCTTTGACAGATTTATAAGATTCCTCAATGCTAAAACAGGAAATAGTAATTTAGATAATTTATCAAGGAAAATTGGCTATGTATTAATTATAGGAGATAATGTTGATGGCGTAGGAATATATCCGTCACAAGAATCTGAGTTAGTTTTAAAAACATATGAAGAACAGTATAAAAAATTCGAAGAATATTTATTAAAGATTCCTGAAGAAATAAAAGTTGCATTAATCCCAGGAAATCATGATATACCAAGATTGGCAGAGCCACAACCACCCTTACCAAAGAGTTTATTGGAGGAAGCATACAAAATGAAAAATATTTTCTTTTTGTCAAATCCATCCTATATAAAAGTTCATGATTCTTTAACTGTTTTAATGTATCATGGTTATGTATTGGACTGGTTAGTATCTCAAATACAAATACTTAGAGAAAAGGGAGGATATGAAAATCCTGGTGAATTGATGAAATTTTTATTAATGTTAAGATTATTGAATCCTTCTCATGGATCTACAGCATATGTTCCATATTTCAATGAAGATCCTTTAGTTATTGATGAAGTACCAGATATATTTCATACAGGACATATTCATAGAGCAACATATAATGAATATAAAGGAATAGATTTAGTTAATTCATCTACATTTCAAGATATAACTCCATATCAGATAGAGATAGGACATAAACCCATACCTGGAATTTTATTTTTGAGAAATATAAAGGATGGTTCTGTCTTAGCACTTAACTTATTTGATTATTCACTTCATAAAATAAGAGATAAAGTAATATAAAAATTTCATCTAAATAATATTTTTGTATGAAAATAATAAAGGAATCTGATGATGAATTGGAAATAGTATTTGAAAATGAAAAGCCAACAGTATTTATGCTTATAAAAGAGGAATTAGATAAGGATAAGAATGTATTAATTTCAGCGTGGAAAGAAGACCATCCTTTATTAAAAAATATATATTTTTACATAAGGACAAATGGCAAAGAAAAGGCTAGAGAAGCATTTATAGAAGCTTCAAAAAGGGCTTTAGAAAGAATAAAAGAATTTAAAAAAGAATATAGTAAAATAATTAATGAACTTAGATAAAGTAGTTTTAGATACTTCAATATTAATAGATAGATTTTTATCAGAATCTTTACAAAATAATAAAATATCTGTAAAAGAGGTTATAATTCCTTTGCCAGCTTTGGATGAATTACAAGCTCAGGCTAATAAAGGTTTAGAAAAAGGGATTATTGGGCTAAAGGAGGTGCAAAAAATAAGAGAATTATCAGAAATTTATGGCTTTAAAGTACATATTTATGGTGAAAAGCCAACTTTAGAGCAAATAAAACTAGCTAAATCAGGATATATAGATTATCTAATTATGAAGATAGCAATAGAAAATAATGCTGTTCTGATAACATCAGATAGAATATTATATGAAACTGCAAAAGCATATAATGTAAAATGTATTTATATAGAAAAACAAAATTTCTCTGTAGAAAATCCTTCATTTTTAAATTTATTTACAGATGATACAATATCAGTCCATATTATAGAGGGAGTTCGAGTAAAAAGAAAGAGAGGAAAACCAGGAGAATGGTTTTTAGAAGAAATCGACATAATATATGATAGAGAAAAAATAGAAAATCTTATAGATGAAATATTGTATATTTCAAGAAATAGGACAGACTCTTTCATAGAAAAGGAAAGAAGAGACAGTATTATAGTACAAATTGGTTTATTAAGGATTGTAATTGTAAAGCCACCTTTATCAGATAGTTATGAAATAACTATAGTAAGGCCAACGAAAGTATTAAGAATAGAAGATTACAAATTACCGGAAAAATTATTAAATAGATTGAAGGAAAAGGCAGAGGGTATAATTATTGTTGGAAAACCAGGTTCTGGAAAAACAACATTTGCACAAGCATTAGCAGAATTTTATCTATCCCAAAATAAGATAGTAAAAACAATAGAAGCACCAAGAGATTTATTATTACCAAAAGATATAATCCAATATTCTAAAAATGCTTCTGATAAGAACGAATTACACGATATTTTATTATTATCAAGACCAGATTATGTTATTTTTGATGAAATGAGAAATACAGATGACTTCAAAATATATATAGATCTTAGACTTGCCGGTATTGGTATGGTTGGTGTAGCTCATGCTGAAAGACCAATAGATATAATACATAGATTCTTATCTAGAACAGATCTTGGTTTGATTCCACAAATAATAGATACGATAATATATATTGATAAGGGAAATGTAGAGAAAGTTTATTATTTGAATTTGACAGTTAAAACACCACATGGATTAAAGGAGGAAGATCTAGCTAGACCAGTTGTTGAAGTTAGAGATTTTTATACAAACCAGATAGAATATGAAATATATACATTTGGTGAGGAAATAATGGTAATACCGGTTAAAAAAGTATCAAGGAAAATAGGTATACAAAAATACTTGGAAGATATATTGAATAGTGATTTTAGGAGAAGATATAATGATATTATTGTAGATGTTGAGTTGGATAAGATAACATTTTATGTTCCTAGAAATATGAAAAAGAAATTTGTAAGATATGAAAGATCTTACTTGCTGAGTTTAAGAGATAAATATGGAATAAGAATTGATATAAAACCATTGGAAAGTGTTACTGAAGGTTCTATACCATATGAATATGAAATAATGGATAAAAATATTGTTATCAAATTGAATAGCTTATTTAAAAAGAGAACAGTTAATATTTTTGTTGGAGGTAAATTAATAGGGAAATTTAAAACAAATAAAAAGGGAAATGTTGTTTTTGACAGAGATAGCGATATAGGTAAAATTATAGAGGATGCAATAAATACAAATAAGAAAATAGAAATAAAATTAGAATGAAAAGAATTGCAGTAATTGATAGGGATAGATGTAAGGCTCCTGAAAAATGTGATTATATATGTATGAAAGTCTGTCCAATACAAAAAAATAATATAAAGATATTCAGCATTTTACAAGATAAAAAACCTGCTATAGATGAGGGTTATTGCATTGGTTGTGGTATTTGTGTTAAAAAATGTCCTTTCAATGCTATAATAATTATAAATCTTGTAAAAGAACCTGATGAAAAGCCAGTATTTCAATATGGACCAAATACATTTAGATTGTATAAACTGCCAATTATAAAGGAAAAGGGTGTTGTTGGAATAATTGGTAGAAATGGAATGGGAAAAAGTACAGCGATAAACATATTAGCAGGATTATTAAGACCAAATTTCGGAGAATTTAATAAAAAATTTGAAGATAAAGAAATAATTAGATTTTTTAGAGGATCAGAACTACAAAAATATTTTGAAAAATTATATAGTAATGAAGTGAAGATATCATATAAACCACAAAATATACTTCAAATAAGAAAAATGTTTAAGGATATGACAGTTAGGGACTTTTTATCAAAAGTTGTAAAAAATCTGGATGAAACATCTGAAAAATTTGAAATAAAAAATATTTTGGATAGAAAAATTGAAAATTTGTCAGGTGGAGAATTACAAAAGGTAATATATATTTATACAATAAATAAAGAGCACAATCTTTTGTTAATAGATGAAATAACAAATTACCTTGATATATATGAAAGATTAAGAATACTTGATAGTTTAAATGATTTAAAAGAAAACGATTCAATAGTGATCATAGATCATGATTTACTGTTCTTGGATTCTATTTCGGATATAATACATATAGTATATGGTGTGCAGAAAGCATA
>JBMFJL010000002.1:0-29414 GCA_049973735.1 Nanopusillaceae archaeon | reverse complement strand
TTTCATAATATCTAAGGGTTTCTCCAAAATAAAAATACTTATAATATCTTATTCTTTTTTCTAAATCTGCAAATTGTCCTTGTACAGCTACTGTATTTTCTTTAAAATCCATTTCCTTAAATTGTCCAATATATATTCCTTGTTTATGTCTCCATATTCTTTTATGCTTTCATTTATATAATACCTATACATTTCATTATAAGTAGAAACAAAATCTGCTTCAAGAATATCAGGTCTATTCTTTTCATTTGCAATATCTACTAAAATTTTCTTTGATAATCCATTTGTCTCTATCATGTTCCAAACTCTATCCCAAGATTTTGACAAATACTTTATTCTACTTGCTATAGCCTTTAAAACATCCGAATCACCATTAATTAATTCTAAGGTTGGCTCTAAGTTATCTTTATCACTATCATATATCATTAAATCTACAAAACCTCTCTCTTTCAATGGATCTTCTTCCCAGAATTTTCTTACTTCAGTAATTCTTAAAACTCTTCTATATCTATGAAGTCCGGAAGGATCTCTTATTGGATTTACAATTACTATTATATCTGTTGCTTTGAAGGATGTTTTAGGTACACCCAAATCATTTACTACTCTATCATATACTCCATATGGACTCTCCGCATGTAAAGTACCCATGACCGCATTGGCCATTGCTCCAATTCTCATAGCTTCATATAAAGTCTGTGCCTCTTTAGATCTAACTTCCCCAACAATAATTGCACTATCTCCCATTCTTAGAGAAACTCTTAGACCATCTTCTGCAGATAATTCTGCGGATTTTATTGAAAAAGGACTTCTTACTTTTAGAGGAACTATATTATATCCTAATTTTCTGAAATAATCTGCTGGTATTTCTAAAGTATCTTCTACAGTTATTATTCTAGTTTTCTTTGGTAATTCTAACATCAAAGAAGTTAACAATGACGTTTTTCCACTTCCTCTAGTACCAGCAATTAGTATTGCTCTTCCATTTGCTACTATAAATGATAAAAGGCCTGCAGCAAAATAATTTATCATCTTGTTTTTTATAAATAGTGGTAGGGTCCATGGTTTTGCTCTATGCCTTCTTAATATATATGCAATACCGGCAGGAGATAAGGGAGGAGAAATAGCGGCAACTCTTAACAGAATATCTTTTCCCAATACAAGATCGGTATCCAATACAGGATTTGCTTCATCAAATGGTCTTCCAGAAATTAACCTTAATTTTGTAGCCCAAGATTCTATTTCTTTTCTAGTTGGAGTTACGTTGGTTACACATAGTTCGTATTTTCCATGTTGCAAAGATATTGGAGCAATTCCCGGGGGTGGATTGACAAATAGATCTTCTAAATTCTCATCTAGAACAATTTTTTCTATAATACCAAAACCAATTGTATATCTAAGTATGATACTTTTTAATATTTCATATTGATCTTTGTTTAATTTAATATTATATAAACCAGATAACTTTGTCAATATATTATCCAATATATTATTATATATATCTCTGAGTTTTTCTACATCTAAATAATCCTCCCTCTTAGGTTCATACTGTAACAATATATCTATAGCCTTGTGTGCTAGAAATGTCTCTTCAGTAAATATCTTATATTCTTCCGGAAATATGTAGTATCTGAAAACACTTTCTTCCGGATTTTTTAAAATAAATACTTCTGTATTTTTATCTAATTTGTATGATTCTACAACATTATACATTTCCTCTATTTTTAGTAAGTATTTTGTATCAACAAACTTAGGTTTTATGTCTGCTATGAATAATCTCCTGTATATCTCTCTATTACTGGTTTCATGTCCTATTAAAAACGGTTTTATATATTTATAGAATGGTAAAGACTCGAATTTAATTAGAAAATTATCTAATAACGATAATAAATTGTTTACATGATCTTCAAGACTTTTATTATTTTTGGCTAAAGATAACAAATATTTTTTGTATCTCCTTATATATAGATAAGTACCTATAGGATCCTTTAGATAATTTTTATCTAAAGCATTTATTATGTCTCTAACTTCTTTATAAAGAGGGTTGGCAGTTATTAAATACTGATAATATGCTTTTATATTTTCCCTGACTACATAATATGGATCCAAAAAATATTTTAATATCTTTATAGAATCATGATAATATTCTATTAGTTCATCTTGTTCTATCATTATTGTATCTATAGCAGGGTCTGATAGTAATATATTCAAGACAAATTCCATAATTTCGGGATCGTCCTCGATGGTTGCGATATTTTGGTACCCTCTAGCATCAATGTACAGAATTCTCTCTTTTCCTTCCTTTTTTATTTCGTATTGTAAAGAAATGTTCATCTAAAAAAATTAATATATTCTAATCAATATAAATTTTAATATGTCTGATATCAATTTGATCAAGAGAATAAAATACATTGAAGAGAAAATCTCTATGTTTAATAATATAATATCCTCTATCGACTATACGACCAGATCTTCTATTAGTAATATACAAGAAAAAATAGAAAAAATAGAAAAGGAGCTACAAAGCATAAAAGATAAAATAGATGATTTAGAAATTAAAATTAAAGCTATAACTGATCAGTTATCTTTATTTGCTACAGTGGATCAAATAAAAACTTTAGAAACTTTTATAGATTATATGAATCCTATGGATTTTATGACAAAAAAAGAAGCAGAAAAGATTATTGATGAAAGAATAAAGAGATACTTGGAATCTCTTCTTAACAAAGATAAATATACAGATATAAAGGAAAAGTATTAGAAAATAAAAATTTATAACTATCACAGTAGTTTATAATCTTATGAAAGGTGTAAGTCTGTTTGGCAAGGGTAAAGCTAAAGATAATCAACCCAGAGATAATATAGATGTAAATTCATTATTTCAGAACAATCAGGGCTTTGGTAACTACCCATTAGATCAAGGTATGAATTATCAATTTGGTCCAACTATGCAACAAACCCAACAAAGTACCCAGTTAGGATTTAATATGCCTCAAAATAATATGTATCAATCAATGGGTCAACCAAGCAATAACTTTTCTAATCAGTTTATGCCTCCACAAAATTTCTCTCAAAATTTATCACAGCAAAATTTATCTTTCCAACCTCAACAGAATTTTACACAGCAAAATGCATTTCAATCAACAGGCTTTGGTCAAACTAAATCAACATTCGACTACCCATCTGAAAGCTATATAAACTCTTTAGTAGAAAATATGATAGAAGATAAGTTAAGTCAAATTAGAGATGAAATAAACCATCTAAAAATATGGAAGGAAAAGATAGAATATACCATTGATAAAATCGAAGAAAATATTCATAGATTAGAAAATAGAATACAGGAGATAAGCAATATGGCAACTAAGAAATTAGAGGAATATGATAAAGGAATACAAGAGGCTACTACAGAAATACAAGCATTGCATAGATTAATAAGAACAATGATTCCTGCTATATCAGAATCAACAAAAGAATTAAGAGAAACAATTGAAGAATTAAAAAGTTTAAGAGATGCCATGAAAAGAACATAAGTTTTTTAATCATTTTATATAATTTCTGTTTATGGAAAAAAGGAAAGCTTTCGGTCTTGTGATAGGATTGTTATTTATAGCTGGCTTCTTAGCCCCTTACTTTTATTCTATAAGTAGAGGTAATTCAAATATAAACCAAAGCGAATTATATAAAATTTCTCAAGTATCTGGTTACTGTCAATCCATATGCTACTATGCAAAGTATAATTTGTCTATTAATTTAACAGAGGGTTGTTTGACTTCTCCTCAATCAATATTTTATAATGATTGGCAATCTTATTTAAATTATTATATTGGAGATCTTGATTGGGGATGTCAAATATCTAAAGAAAATAAAAACTTGTGTGGAAATGTTAATAGCCTAATAATATTAAATGAAAACTGTTCTGTAAAAAATATAATATATAAAAACCAATTATTGAATATAACACAATGAAAATAATAGATAGTCACTGTCATTTTTATAATTTTAGTCAATTAGAAGCTAGGAGAATTTTAAATAAATATGAAAACTTAGTAATATTATCAGTATCTGAAGATCTTGAGTCCTCAATAAAAAATCTTACGATTAGTAAACTAAATGAAAATGTTATACCTGCAGTAGGTATACATCCATGGAATGTAGAAAAATTTAATGAGAAATCTATAGAAACTATTAGAGATATTATAGATAAGGAAAAAATAGGAGTTTTAGGTGAAATAGGATTAGACAAAAAATTTAAACCAGAGACTTTTGAAAAACAGGTAGATATTTTTAAAAAATTTTTGGAATTGGCAAAAGAATATGATTTATCTGTCAACCTGCATAGCCCAGAAGCACAAAGGGAGGTTTTCGATTTATTAATAAAATATGATATTAAAAAGGCATATTTTCATTGGTACAGTGGGGATGAAAAATTATTAGAAGAAATACAGGATAAAGGATACTTTATTGGAATAAACGTAGCTACTTTAATTAACAAAAAATATGAAAAATATATTGAAATAACAAATATTAAAAACATTTTACTAGAATCTGACGGGCCATATAGATATAAAAATATAATTTTACATCCAGAAATGCTTCTTGACCTGTATAAGAGAGTTGCGGAAATAAAGAATATTTCTCTAGATAAGTTATATGAACAGATAACAGAAAACTTTTTAAAATTTATCTATTAATACGGCGTTAATCATTATTTAACGAACGTTAAATTTATATATGGTAATAGGTATGTATAATATTTAATGTTGAGTAATATCTTTTTAACATGATGTTAACAAATAATGCTTATAAATACCGACAAATTTTATATATTTATGGTTTACATCTTAAATGAAAACAACCTTAGAATATTGGAGTATATAGCTGATAAAAAAGAATTTACAGAAAAAGAAGTAAGAAGAGAATTGAAGATCAAAGAAGAGGAAATAAGAAAACTACTATATATATTAGAAGAAAAAGGAATAATATATCCACTAAATATAATAAATAATAATGGAAAATTTGACTTTAGATGGGGAAATAAAATACCTGATAAGAAGAAATTCTTTGAAAAAATATTGAAAGATGAAATAAATAATGTTGAGAAAGAGTTAAACAATACTCCAAAAACGATATATTATTGTGAAGAATGTGGTATAGGTTATTACCATGAAGAAGCATATGAAAATTTATTTAAATGTAAAGAATGTGGTTCAGTATTAAAAGAAAGAGAAAACTTCAGATATGCAGAATTACTCAACAGATTGGAAAACTTAAAGGCCTTATATGATAAATATGTAAAAACAGAAGAAAAGAAAAGAGTTGCAAAGGCAAAAGAAAAATAAATTTTTTAACATTTTTTATATTTTTAATTTATGATATATAAGACAAAAATATATGATCTAACAAACATATTTAACAATACAAAATCTAATTTAGTTAGATTAGCACTAGAAAAAGGATATAAGGTATATGGAATAAAGTTAGAAAAATTGAAAGGTTTAATAGGTTATGAAATAATGCCAAATAGAAGGATTGGAACAGAACTTGCCGATGTAGCAAAAAGATTTGGTCTTAAAGGTATATTGCATTCGGATGAATTACCTGGTTATGGAATTAGCGAAGAAGAAGTAAAAAAAGTTAAGGAAATATTAAATTGTAGTGAAAATGATGGATATATTTTATTGATGTCTCCAGATATTGATACTGCAAAAAAGGTTTTTAGATTGATAATCCACAGAATTAACGAATTTATAAGAGGTGTACCAAAGGATACCAGACAAGCTAATGATGACGGGACCACAACATTTCTTAGACCCCAACCAGGATCCGAAAGAATGTACCCGGAAACGGATCATCCATATATATTCATAAATAGAAATATTATAGAGGGCGAAAAATATGATATAATTATTTATGACATTTCCTATGGTAATATAAATTACAAATATGAAATCTATAATGTTAAAAATAATGATTATGATACATTTTTAAGGTTATATAAAGAAGGAAAAGAAGTATTAAATTCTATAGATCCATCTTTTATGCGAGATCTTTTAAAAAAAATTGGCTATAATGATAAGCAAATAGAAAATATAATTTGGAATGAATATATTTATGATATAATAAAATTATCTTTAGAAATTGATCCAAACACAGTCTATTATTTGTTCTTTCAATTGTTGGGAGATGTATCATCAATATTCAAAGAAAAAATAGAAGATTTTGATATAAATTTCATATATAATATAGTTAGATATCTAAAAGATAAAAAAATTGTAAAAAATGCTGTTCCTATAATATATTACTATTATATTAAAGAAAAAAAGAGTATTGAGGATATAATAAATGAAAAAAGATTGCATAGAAGAAATTTAGAAGAACTTGAAAAGGAAATAAAAGATTTCATAAATAATATTAGGGAAGAAGAAAAAAGAAACCTCAAAGCACTTGTATTCAGCAATTTTAAGTATGTTGCAGATAGTGAAGATATTAAAAAAGTTTTGGATAAATTAACTATAAATGGATAACTGTGTATTTTGCAAAATTATAAAAAAAGAAATAAAGGCCTATGTATTATATGAAGATGAATATGCGATAGCAATATTAGATATAAACCCTGTAAACAAAGGTCATACATTGTTTATACCAAAGAAACATTTTGAGCGAATATCAAAAATGGATGAATCATACAGCAAAAATTTCTTCCTAAGTTTTGAAAAATTCTTAAAGATATATGAAGAAAAGGTTTCAAAAGATTATAATATTATAATAAACAATGGTAAGAATGCTGGACAAACAATATTTCATGCACATATACATATAATACCACAGTACGAAGAAAATGGATTTTCCAAACTATTTAATTGGACCACACACAAACTTACAGAAGAAGAGGCCTCTGATGTATTAAAAAATTTTAAATAATTTTTTATATTTTATCTATTTCTTTATATTCTATTATTCCGTCATTTACTATTTTAAATTTCACAGATATTCCTTCTGGAAGGTATCTATGTTTTCTCAATATAGCTTCTCTTACTCCATTATCATAAACTTTTAGCTCTATCAAACATTTAGACCAATATTTTATTAAATCGCCCCCAACAATACCTATTTTGTTTTTTTCTTCAATTAAAGAATATACCTGATTTGTTACCAAAACCGGTATATTATATTTTCTAGCAATTTCTGAGAGTATTTGTAATTGTTTAGCCAACTCCATATTGACTTCATTCACATTTTCATCACCCTTTTCCAATCTATATAGCATAGATATCGAATCTACTACTACAAGACCTATACTATCCGGATTTTCCTTTACCTTCTCATATGCCAAAAATATAGCTTTTTTCTGTTCTAAAAAACTCATTGGTTTGTATAATAATATATTTCTAAGAGAATTTTCGAATTCCTCTTTAGATATTTGCTTCAATCTCTCAAAAGAAAATCCTCCTTCCGTATCTATAAATATAACTTTTTTATTTAATCTTGTTACATTATAAGTGGTTATTAATGCAATATTGGTTTTACCAGATGCAGATGGACCATAAAATGAAGTAATTATATCTGTCTCTATACCCCCATCCAGCATCTTATCTATAGGATATATACCAGTAGATAGCTTGCTCATCCCTAATTTAAATTCTTTTATATTATCTTTAAAAATTAAATTATCTTGAAATAACTTCAAAACTTCATTTCAAATTTATTATTTTCTGTTTCAATTAATAAATATTTTGCTTTTTCTTTTATATTGTTTTTGTAATTATCCAATATATGTTTTATCACACTATCTATATCATTTACTTTTCTTTTTGTTATAGCATATATCCTAGAATTTCTTATAAACAATTCTTCTCCCTTATGTTTTTCATAGAATCTGTTAAAATCTTCGCTATTCCAGATTAATGGACCCTCTCTTACTTCATACTCTGGTAATTTCTTCGGATAGTACATTATATAACCTATAAGCTTATCATTCTCAAAATAGAAATAATTATTAAATATTTTGAATCCAAATAAACTTATATTTCTTTTTATAAAATTAAACAAAACTAAGGCCTTTGTATTTTTTATATCTTTATTGTTTGAATTCCCTTCTATTTGTAAATATAAAATATTCACTCCGTACTTATTAGCTAAATTATCTATTTCTTCTTTACTTTTATAGATTTTCGTTAAAAAATATTTCTTTTTATCTACATCATTCAAAAATAATCTTGAATAATATATAAATTCTGAAAACTTTTGTATAGATACCGAAGCTCCAACATTTCTATATTTATTTATCGGATCTATTATTATTATCGGAGATTTTAATTTATCCTTTGAGAGATTATTCTTTATTTCTTCAAAATTTTTATAATATCTTTCTATATCTATTATTACTTTCGGTTTCCATTTTGAAGCATTTTCTATCAAATTAATAAATGAACCATAATATATTACAAGTAATTCCACTGCATAACCAGAAAAACCATTTATATAAGATTCTGCTCCATATACATTAATATTTTTCATAAATGCTTTTGCCAACCTTATTTCATCGTTTAAATTAGTTTTCTCTATTTTTTCTTTTACATATTTTACATGAAATGGAGATAAATCAGTTATATTTTTAGCTTCATTTATATCTTTAATTTTCAGAACAGGTACTAACTCAAATATGTAATCTTTATAATTTACCCTGAAATAGTCTCTAGATCCTCTAATTTTTATATAATCTAATTTTTCCTTTTTCAATACATTCTCTATTTTTTCAGACATTTTTTCATCTTTTTCAAATAATACAAATGTATCTATATCAAAATCTCCTCTCAACCAGGTATCTTTCGCAAATGATCCACCTAAAAAAGGTTCTAGACCATTTTCCTTTAATATTTGATAAAATTCTTCAATTGTGCTATATGCTTTTCTTCTTTCCTTTTCATCTGGTTTTATTAGCTCTAATATATCTTCAAACATCATTCTATCTTAAATCTTAATATTGCACCAATTTTAAAATTGGAAAATTGTTCCCCTTCTTGATGATTCTTTGATATTACTTCTACCTTTGCATCTGTTTGTTTTATTAGATCTAATATATCCTTTAATTTATCTTTATAATCTTCAGATATCAAAATTGTATCTACTGCGCCCAATTCTAGTGCTCTTTTTACATCTTCAAAACCATATACAACTAAACCTGTACCTTTTGCTAAATGCTCCATAAACAATCTAATTAACTCTATTTCTCTGATATATTCTGTTTTTTCTAATAGATCTTTAGCTCTATCCACCAATTCTTTTAATCCGTGCTCATTTGAATATGCAGTATCAAATACCCCTAAAATCTTTTGTTTTATATGATATGGTAGATAATCTCCATTTACAAATTGTTCTTTTAATAAACCAGGTCCGCCTACTATTATGCCTGCCAATTTATTTAAGTCTTTTTCAAAATAATATCTAATTTCATCTGCCAAATACTTTAACCATGAATGCACATCTTGTTCGATCAATCTTTGAAATCTTACTGCAGACTGTCCTCCTGCTCTCATTTTTCCAGGAACCCAAGACTCTTTATTCTCTAATATTATTAAATTGTTTCCCTTTAACATTCCTATAGTTGCCTCTCCCCTATCTAAAACAATCAATCCATAAATCTGTTTCGGAGCTATTAGTTCCTTTAACGGATCAAGAACAAATTTAGAATCACATCTATATAATCTCATATTTAATTTTTCGGGCGGTTCTATTGCCCAGAGTCTTATATCAACATCACCAGGTCTGTTTGAAATATTTCCACAGAATATAACTAAACCATTTTCTGGAACTTTCTTCAATCCTTTTAAATAGTTAATTATTTTTGCTAGGGCATCCATTACATGCTGTCTTGTATTTTTATCCTTTATGTTCTGTGCTGTTGAATATTCATAATTTAAATGATCCATAATTTTAGCTAAATCATATCCTGCTGGTATATAATAAGAGATTAGTTCTGTAGCTCTACCAGTATATTGTTCTAATTCTTCAATAAGCATATTCAACTCCAATTCTTTAATATCCATTTTTATATCAAATTATAAAAAAGATTTTTAACCTAAAATATAGTTCCTTATATCCTCTATATCTATTTTAACATTGAGCTTTTTGGATATATTATATATGTTTTTTATATCCCTCTCAAGATATTCTTCGGAATAACTTGAATTTATTGGTATTGCCTGCGAAACATCAATAATATATGGCAAATTTTTATATATTATTATGTTATATTCTGAAAAGTCTCCATGTATTAACTTTGCTTTATTGTATATTTTCTTGTATTCATCAAGAATACTGTAAAACATCTTTTCTTTATCATCTATATAATCATAATAGTCATGTAGCAGTATTGTACCATCTTCATATCCTATGTATTCCATAACTAAAATATTTCCCTTAAAAACATAGGGGGCTGGGACTCTTACCAAATTTTTATACATCCTCTTTAGATTCATATATTCTTTTTTTACCCAAGTGTATACTATTCCAATTATAGTTCTTGGAAAATCTCTTATTCTAGGATCTGCTTTTAGGTATTTGACTTGCTCTTTATAACTTTTATTCATTACTTTATATATTTTTATTGCAGAATTTCCAGATTTAAATACTACTGCCTCCTTTCCTTCAGACAAAACTATTATTTCATCTTGTATATATTTATCATTATACAATTCGTCAAGATATTTTAAGGTAGTTTGATCAAATACTTTGTTATATGTTTTCCAAATTTCCCTATACTTCATATTAATATATCAATAAGTGCAGCTCTTAAACCTGGTAGAAAACCCAAATAAAATATTGATAAATATAATGTATTCTTAAGATCGGTCTCTTCTACTTTGTATTTTATGTATAAAGATATCATAAATGTTAGCAACATTTTTAAAGAATAAAATAGTAAGGGATTGCTATACTGAAAAACTAAAAAATTAAGTAAAACATGTTCTGAAGATAAATTATATAGATATATTGATATGATAGAAAAAATTGTTTCAAATAATTCTCCAAAAATAGATAAAATAAAAAATTTTTCATTTATAGACAAATATATTATTGTTGAAAGTAATATAATAAGTAAGAAAAATGGTAAAATATTTATAGATAAGTTTTTGTAAAAAATAATTACTTCCAGTATAAAAACTATAGACAATGCATATATATAATATTTTTTATTTTTTATTATAAAATATGATAGAAATGACAATATCATCCAAAACTCTAGTAAAGGTGTTAACAAAAGGAAGGTTTTTTGTATATAAGATAAATCCATTAAAACTCTTATAAACAAAAAATCCAAAGTTAAAACTATTAAAGATATCAAAAAATATTTATCTATTTTTACTTTTTTTCTTTTAACAAAAAATTCGTAAAATATCAGAAAACCTATTATGTATACTAATCCGTATACTAAAGTATTGTATATATTATATTGATATTGAAAATTTACTACAGGATAGACAAAATATTTGTAAATAAAATCTAAAATATTCATTAACGCCTATACATATAATTAAAATATTGTAACAAATTGTTCAACAGGACTATTATATTATCTAATTTATTCGCAATTAAATCTAATTTAGAAGCAATTACTTGAATTGAAGTAGGATCATATGGTTGATTAAATTGTGGTGGATAATTTGGTAAAAATGCCTGCGGATTCATCATTGGCGGCTGATCTGGTGGATAATATTGATATTGCTGAGGATATGTTGGTGGAGATGGATAATTCATATTGAAATTTCCCGGAAAATTTCCTGGTGGATGTATATCATACGGAGAAGGACCTGGACCTCCATACTGCATAAAATCTGGAGGTAGATTATCATCCTCATCTTTCTTTCTCTTAAATATATTTTTAATTGAATCTAACACCATATATTATTAAAAAATTTATTAATATATAAATTTATTCTTCTTCCAACTCTTTTTCTACAAATTCTTCATAAGAAATTGGGAAATCGGATTTTCTTCCAATTAATCCTCTAGCAGATAAATATTCTCTAGTTATAATGTAATAAAGCAAAGCTAGCGACCTTGATCCTCTGTTGTTTGCCGGTATTGCTAAATCTATATATCTCAACGAATTATTTGTATCTACAAATGCTACAATTACTTTTCCAGTCCTGTATGCATCAAGTAACGCGTTTTTATCTAATATAGGATCTGTTATTATCACAACTTCCACATCTTTAAATATTTCTAAAGATGTATTGGTTAATAGTCCTGGCGGATATCTCCCAGGATAAACATTTATACCAGTATATTTATGTAGCATTAAGAGAGGTTTTCTAGCAGTTTCTCTCCTCCCTACAGCTAATATTTCATATGGTTCATATTTTGACAATAATCTTGTTGCTAATCTCAGTCTTTCATCGATTTTATTTACATCTATTATAGCTAGGCCATCAGATCTTACTCTTGCAATGAATTTTTTTGTTTCTTTATTTTTGATTTTTGTTCCTATATGTACTCCTGCTTTTATATAATCTTCAAGATTTACAAGCCAGATTTTTTCTTCAGCCATTTTATTATGAACCACTTCCCTTTCTTATACCAGTTCTTCTTGAGCCATATTTACCATATTTAATTGGATATCCATGTTTTGGTAATGGTGTTATACCACCCTTGTTCCTCTTGTGTTTTCCTCCAAATGGATGATCTGCAGCATTTCTCGATGTTGGAGAGTTAATTGGATATTTCCTATGATGAGCTTTCATGTAATAATATTTATTTCCAGCTTTAACAAATGGTTTATCCTTTCTACCTCCTCCAGCAACAACACCTATGATTGCTCTGGATAATAGGCTAACAGCTTTATTTTTTCCAGAAGGTAATCTTAATATTGCATATTTATCAGTTTTCTGAACCAAAATACAAGAAGTACCGGAGGTTCTAGATATTTTTCCTCCATCTCCAGGATTTATTTCTACCATACAAACGGGAGTACCTTCGGAGATCATTTTTAATGGTAAAATATTTCCAACTTCGACGGGAGCATTTACTCCTGCATAAATTTCTTTTCCAACATACAAACCTTCCACAGCTGGTACATAAATTACAGAACCATCAGAAAATCTTATTTTTGCTATTGGTGCATAATGTACTTTATCTTTTATTATATCTTCCACAACCCCTTTTATCTTATCTTTCATTTCTATCTCATCTAAAGGCCTTAATGAAAATTTACCTGCAGAGTAAAAATCTGGTACCTTGTAAATATTCTTACCTTTACCCCTCCTCTGCTGTGGTAAAGTATTCCCACCCATTTTACATTAAGCCTAATTTTTCTAATATATCCTTGGCCTTGTATTCCTTATGCAAAGTAATATAAGCTTTTTTTCTTCCATCCGGTAAAATTAAAGTATTTACCTTTTTAACCTTAACATTAAATAACCTTTCAATCTCCCTCTTTATTTGTTGTTTATTTGCATTTCTATTAACTATGAATACAACTTTATTGAATCTATCCAGCAAATTTAAATCTTTTTCCGTTAGTTCTGCATACAAAATTACATTATTCATTTCCATCCTTTATTTTATGTATATAAACTTTTAAAATCTTCTATTGCCTTTTTACTCCATATTATATATCTTCCCGGATGACCCCCTGGTGCCAGTTTATCTATATTTATATTATTAACATTGGTTATTTCCAATCCATCAATGGATATAGAAGGCACTTTTGCTTCTGAAGATAGTACCACCAATATTCCCCTTCCCTTTACTATCCTTCTTCCTCTCATTTTTCCTTTTCCAGATCTTTGTCTTTTTCTTTCTTTAACATACTCAACGAATTCTATTAATTTGAATTTTTCTAATAAATTTTTATATTCTTTAGCTTTCTTTAGTTCTTCTAAATCAGATATAATTAATGGTACTCCAAAAGTATCAATAGAACTTTTTAAATATTGAAAAGATTTTTTATATCTATTTGAAATATATGTAACATCAAAAGATGCAGCTACTGCAGATAATATTGCTAATCTCTTTTCTTTCTTATTTATTTTTCTAGTCCAGTCTTTTTCAGGCTTTGGTGGATGGGCTCTTCTACCCTTAACTGCATGTGGAACTACCCTAGCAATCCATGAAAATAAAACACCTCTACCTGTAGCAATCTTACTTAATATTGCTCTAGGATCTCTAGATATACCCCTTTTATATGAACTTCTATAACTATATCTTCTTTTACTTGTCCATGCAGAAGCTTCTAAACCAGCATATTTATATGTACCATATGGTTGTCTTCTATTAAACATATATACCCTAAAAGCTCTCCATATTATATCTTCTCTTATCCCAACGTTAACTATGTCTGACAAATCTATTTCATCTACCTTGTTTCCGCTTTTATCATATATTGGTACATTGTCCATTTCATAACCATTTACTAAAAAGTTATTTAAATCTTTATAATGTCTTAGATCTTAAATATTTTTTATGTATGAATTAATTAAGGAGATACTCAAAAGGAGTCTTATCGAGATAACTGCTATATTTGTATTGTCCATATCTCTTATAATAATAATTGGGAGGTACTTCCCTGAGTTAAAAATATATTATAATATTTTGTATCTGTTTGCTGTGGCATTATCACTTGAAGTAATTTTCATAAAATATTTTAAGTTAAAAGCATCTTTAGATAGAGAATTATTATTTTATATAGCTTATCTGTATTCTCTTTCTTTTTCTACATCAAATATAAAGAGATTATTTGAGTTATCTGTCGAAGAACGTGAAAATTTCAAAGAAATAAACAGCTATATAAACATAATTATTAAATTAGTTAAGAAATATAATTATACAATTCCAGAAGCCATAAGATTTACCTTGCCATATATTCCGAAGAGTAATTTTAAGAGTTTTATGGAAAGATTAGCCACATCAATAGATATTGGTGAAGATATGTCAGAATTTTTATATAAGGAATATCAGAGAGAATTAACTGTTTATGATGCTAATTACAAGAAAGGTTTAGAAAATACAAGATTACTTCAAGATTTAATTATTTCTTTATCTTCATCTTTAGCATTTACATTTTCTTTAATATTATTTATTCCTTTTTTATTAGAAATTAATCCATACATTCTATTAGTAAACTTTTTAATAATTTTTGTAACTATTAATCTCATCATCTACTATGTATCTAAATATTTCATTCCAGAAGACAATCTATGGACTTCCTCTAAAGAAAAACCACGTGAATATATGGTGATTAGAAATTATTTTATTATTATTGTTACATTATCATACATATTATTTCTAATACTTCTATTCGTTGCCGGATTGCCTCTTTTACCATCATTTGCAATAGCAATTACACCACTAACATATGTTAGTTACAGAATAATAAATCTAGAAAAAATATTAAAAACTAAAGAAAAATATTTTCCATCTTTTTTTGTAAGTGTTGTAGAATATTCTGAAATATTTGGAAGTAATCAAACCAAAATATTGAACAATGTTGTAGTACATGACTTTGGATTGCTTAATGAAGATATAGAAAAATTGAGAAAGAGGATTACAATAACAAAAAATTATTCAGAATCCTGGAAATATTTCATATCTGAATTGGGAAGTAGATTAGCTGAAAAAATTATAAAAGTATTCGAAAAAGTATTAGAATATAATGGAGATACGAAAAATGCTGGAGATATGTTATATAATACACTTATAAAGATGATAGAACTTAGAAGTAGAAAGGAACAATTTATATCAAATCTAAGAGGAATTATCTACGGAACTTTCATAGCCTTTGCCTCAATAATGTTTGTAATGTTACAAATAATTTTTTCTATGAATCAGATGTTCCAAGGAGTATCTACCGCATTAAGCTCTGCCTCAATATCTTATATAGGAGTAACTTTCTATACTTTAAATATACCACCAATAATTCTAGTCAATTTCGTATACATAATAGTAATTATTCAGGCATTTGTCTTATCTCTAGTAATTAAAAATGTTGATGGTGGATCAAAATTTGGTATGTTCTTAGATCTTACAATATTATTATGGATATCTGCACTACTAGATGTCGGAATATTCTACTTCTTTACGAAAATATTATCAGGCTTATCTCTTGTCAAGTTATAGTTTAATTTTTCTATCCTTTGGTATAAAATCTTTTAACTCTTTATTTTTTACATACACAGAACCTAGTATATCTTTTCCATCTTTTGCTATATAGTAACCATCTTCGACATCAACTTCTATTTTTTTATTTTCTTCAGATAAATAAAATAGTTTTTCTTTTTTTATCTCAATTATTCTTTTCGATTCTATACCAAAGAGTTGAGCTCCTTCAATACTAAATCTTATTATATTTCCCCTTTCTATCCTCATTATATAGAGTCCTCTGTTTTTTATTATTTTTTCATCAATTATTTTAGATGGAAAATTTTTGTTGAATATATATATCTTGTTATCATTATTTATAAAAAATTTGTAATTCTTTATTATTTTTTCATCAACTTTTACTCCATAGTATTCTTCTATTTTCTTAAATAATTCTTCAACATAACCTTTATTTAATTCCCTCATAATAATTTTATAGCAGATTTCACATATTCTAATTCAGAATCTGTAAGACCTAATATTTTACCGTATTTTTTACCTATTTCAGGATCTTTTTCCATAAGATATATTAACAAATTTATATAAACTTCTCTAATTCTCTTTAAAGATGCATGGAGTTTGTTTTTCAAACCTTTAGACAATTCTGTTATCTTTTCTCTAATTTCTTTATTTTGAGACAATCTTCTTATATAAGTTGGCATTCTATATTTTGTAAATTTATTATATCTTTTTTCTTTTGATAATGCAACACCAGCATACATCAAAGTTGTATAATATTTTAGTAGATCCCAATACTGCCTCTTAAATATTCTATTATAAAATATTTCTGCTTTAGATAACCATTCGTATGCCTCATATATTTCTTTTATATTTTCATATTCATTGGATATATTTTCCTCTATCCAAGGTTCTATCTCTTTAGGATCCATATCTACATCAGAAAAAGGCATGGTAGCTGAAAATATTGTAGATGCTTTAAACATTTGACCTAATGCTTGAAATATCGTTATTTCCCTTTCTCTATGCCCAAGTATTTCTAGATCCTTTATGGTTATTTTTCTTTTTAGTGTAGATAATGTTTGTAAATCATTTATAGCACTTCTAAGATCTCCTGATGATCTTTCGGACAAAACTTTTAATACATTATCATCAATATCGATTTTTTCATTTATCGCTATTCTTTTCAATGCTCTATATATGTCTGTAGATGATAATTTTTTGAACTCTACCAAATCACAAACATCTCTTAATTTTTTCATTTTTGGATCCCATGGATCATTTGCCGTTAATATTATTGGCCATCTACTGGTCTCAATTATATTTATTATTGCACCAATACCACCTTTATCTTGAAATCCTGCCATGCCATCTACTTCATCTATTAGTATTACTCTTCCTTTTTTGAAAAATGGTTTCCCCTTTATAGCTTCATCTAATCTTTCATGGATTTTTCTTGCATTTCTAGTATCAGAGGCGTTTAGTTCAATCACTTCATAATTCAGATCATTTGCTATAGCATAAACTGAAGATGTTTTTCCAACCCCTGGTGGTCCATATAAAAGAAGAGCTTTCTTATTTAAATTTGGATATTTTTCTATAAATTCTCTAATTTTACTTACAGCATCTGATTGATTAATTATCTCATTTATATGCTTCGGAGCATATTTTTTTATCCAAGGTATATCCATAGAATAATTTTATATTATAAATTAATAAATTAACGTAATATCCAAGATAACAATCCTGATGATGGTACACTACATGTTAAAACTGCTACATAGGTTTTTCCACTATCTGATGTATAATATACTTTAACTAATGCTTCTCCAGCAACTAAACTATTTTCTACAACACAACCATCCATAGAACCTTGACCAATATCGCCAAGGTAACATACTGATGTTCCAAAGAAATTATAAATAGTTACATTATGTATATTTTCTTTTGCTGTTAGTATTACTATAGATTCGTTTTTATTAAATTGACAACTATAGCTAAAATATTTTAAATATGGTGGTAAATACGAAGTTATATAGTAGCTATAAATTAAATATAACACTACTATAACAAAGATTGCAATGGCAAACCATAAAATTGCTCTTGGTATTCTAGTTAGATAATCTTTAATGTCCATAAAAGTTATATTGTCACATATATATATAAGTATTTTCTATTTTTTCTATATTTCAATGTTGAAAGGATGTTATTGTATTTTTCTTCATCTATATTTTCAAATATATTCGGATATTTATTGATTAAATAGTCTAAAAGTATTCTTCTAAAAACAACAGGATCTTTCTGAATAGTTTCCTCAAGATTATATCCCAAATAGTTTTCTAAAATTTCTTCTATGATGATGATTGGAATTGTGAACTCGTATTCTATATCATAGGGCATTTGATCTAATAATACTTTGTTAAATATAAAGTATTTCAATACAACATTAAAAATCTATATTGATTATCAAAAAATTATCTTTTATTCTGTAAACCTTTTAAACCCAGATATGCTAAGAGGGATCCCAATTGCACTATTGGATCTGACCCTTCTAAAAGTCTATATTCAACCTCCCCAATATAGTATATTATCTCTAATTTTTCTTTTTCGCTAATATTCATTGAATATACCTCCTTTGCCAAATATTTTATTATATCCTCTCCAGCAAGTCCGTATCTTAACATTACATCAATTAATTTTTGTCTTGCATCGGCAAATTTACCACTATAAGCTAAGTTCAATATTTCCTGTAACTCTTTTGGTTTTGCAACTGATGCCACTTCATATATTAATTCCTGAGTTATCTTCTTTGAATATAAGGCTGCTGCTTGTAGTATATTTATAGATTTTCTCATATCTCCCTCTGTTACATAATATATAGAATCTAACACTCCCTCTTCAAGTTCTAGACCTTCCTTATCCGCAATATTTTTTAATATTTCATATACTGCTTCTTTTGGTAATTGCTTAAATCTAAATATAACAGTTCTGGATTGTATTGGCTCTATTATTTTTGAAGAATAATTACAAGATAGTATAAATCTTGTATTAGATGCATATTCTTCCATTATTCTTCTTAATGCTTGTTGCGCATCTCTTGTCATTGCATCTGCTTCATCTAAAAATATTATCTTAAATGGAACATCCCCTATAGGTTTCGTTCTAGCAAACTCTTTTACCTTTTCTCTTATTACATCTATACCCCTGTCATCTGATGCATTTAATTGTAATACATTATGTTCCCAATTATCTCCATATAATTCTCTAGCCAATGCCAACGCTGCAGTTGTTTTTCCCACACCAGCAGGTCCGGTAAACAATAAGTGTGGCATGTTCTTCTGTCTTACAAATGCTTCTAAATGCTTTACAATCTCATCTTGTCCCTTGATCTCACTTAGCTTCTTTGGTCTATATTTTTCTGTCCAAACTTCATATGTCATATATAAAAGTTTTAAATCAAGGTTAATAAATAAATTTATTATGCCACCTTATGATTTTATAATTTATAATAATCTCAAGATCTATTTTAGGGTAAATGATTTAGAGTGTTATCCACCGAGGGAAGATTCCTTTTTACTCAACTCACATATTAGAAAATTTGTTGTAAATAAAAAAGTATTAGATATGGGTTGTGGCACCGGAATACAAGGATTGGAGGCATATAAATATACTAAAGATGTATCTTTTGTAGACATATTGCCAGAATGTATAAAATTATCGAAGATAAATTTTTATATAAATTTCATAGACAAAAATGCCAACTTAGATATATTATATGGAAAGATAAATGAAATGAATTTTCCTGTAAAATTTTACCTCTCAGATTTGTTCTCTAATATAAATGAAAAATTTGATGTAATATTATTTAATCCTCCATATTTACCAGAAATTGAACATGAAGAATTTAGAATTAGAAGGTGGGTATCTGGCGGTAAATATGGATATGAGACTATTGATAGATTCTTATACGAAGCTGTAAATTATCTAAACCCTTTCGGCGATATATTATTAGTGCTATCTTCTGTAACAAATCCTGAAAGAATAATAAACAAATATAGCAATATATATTACTTCAGAATCGTAGACAAGGTTCATATATTCTTTGAAGATTTAATTTTATTACATTTAAAAAGGAGATTCTAAATATATTTTATCTATATGATTGTAGATGATCATGCACATTTATTCATGTATGGAGAAAAAGCAGATCAAAAAATCTCTGAAAATATAGAAAAAGGAGTAAAGTATATTATAGAAAATGCAACAGATTTAGAAAGTTTTAATCTAGTTATTAATGAATCTAAAAAGTATGATATAGTATATTATGCACTCGGATTATATCCAGATGTAATAGATAATCTTGATGATAAAAAAATAGAAGAAACATTATATTTTATTGAAAATAATAAAGATAAAAAATTTGTAGCAATTGGTGAGATAGGTATAGATTTCTATCATCCTTTAGATGAAGAAAAAAAGAAAAAAGAGATATTCTATTTTGAAAAATTTTTAGAATTAGCGGAAAAACTTAAAAAACCTGCAATAATACATAGTAGAAAAGCTGAAAAGGAAGTATTGGAGATAATACAAAGTTATAATGTTGTTAAAGTATTGCATACATTTTGGAAGCCAGCATTGGCAAAAAAAGCAATAGATTTGGGTTGTTATTTATCAATTCCGGCAATTGCATACAGAGATGACGGATTTAAGAAAATAATAAGAGATGCTCCCTTAGATTTAATCTTAACAGAAACAGATGCTCCATTTCTAGATCCTTTAAGAGAAGGTGAAAATAACTCATGGAAGATAATATATGAACTGAATACAATATCAGAAATCAAAAAAATCGATATAGAAGAAGTTAAGAAAATTATATTTAATAACTTTATTAAAGTATACAATATAAGTGATGAATAAATCTTCTCTGATAAATGATGATGAACCCGGAAACTGAAACTTATAATTATTTTTATTTAATATAAAATCAATGAAAATTATTTCTTGGAATATTAACGGACTTAAGGCTATGATAAAAAAAGGATTGTTGGATATGATGAAAATTTTAAATGCAGATTTTTATCTATTTCAAGAAATAAAAACAAAAGATATACCACTACCTTTTAAAATGAATTATTTTGTATATTCTTTCCCGGCTAAGGAAAAAGGTTACAGCGGAGTTATGACGTTAACAAAGATAAAACCACTAAATGTAATTTATGGAATAGGGGAAAGCAAATTTGATGATGAAGGTAGAGTATTAACATTAGAATATGATAATTTTTATTTGATAAATGTTTATTTTCCTAATGCAGGCCAAGATACATTAAAAAGATTAGACTTCAAATTAGAATTTGATAAAAAATTTGAAGAGTTTGTTTTGTCCTTGAAAAAACCTTGTATAATTTGTGGAGACTTTAATGTAGCACATAAAGAAATAGATATTTACAATCCTGATAGATTTAGAAGATATGCAGGTTTTACTGATGAAGAAAGACAATGGTTTGATCATTTTTTATCTCTAGGCTTTATAGATACATTTAGATACATAAAGGGCAATATAATAAAATATTCGTGGTTTCCATATTTTATAGAAGCTAGAAAAAAGAATTTAGGTTGGAGAATTGATTATTGTATTGTAAGCAAAGATATAATAGATAAGGTAAAGGATGCTGACATATTATATGATTTTTATGGATCAGATCACTTACCAGTAGTACTAGAAATAATATTATAAAGTAGAAATATTAAGTATAATAAATGGCGATAGAAATTTTAGGAGAGGCAAAATTAGAAATTAAGTCTGAAGAAATAAAAAGTATCATTAGATATGATATAGATAATATACCAATATTTCCAGCATTCATTAATGGAGAATGGTATTATGGAAAAGGAGAATACATTAATATAGTATCTCCAATAGATCAGTCTGTTATTGCAAAAGTACCAAAAGTTCCATATGAATTAGTAGAAAAGGAAATTGATAGATTATATAATGAAGGTAGATGGATAATTAGAGATACTCCTGGATTTAAAAGGTTAGAAGGATTTCAAAGAACTATAGATTTGATACAAAGAAATATAGAAGATTTTATAAATGTATTAATGATAAATGTAGGAAAAACTAGATCACAGGCACAAGGAGAAATAAATGCTACAATAGAAAGAATAAAAAGAGCAACCATCGATGTAAGAAAAATATTTGGAGAATATATATCTGGTGATTGGAGTGCGGATTCTTTAGAATCTGAAGCTGTAGTAAAGAGAGAACCTATAGGATTAATATTAGGGATAGCTCCATTTAACTATCCATTATTTGACTCTGTGAATAAAATTATATTCTCTTTATTGTCTGGAAACGCATTATTATTTAAACCTCCATCAGCAGATCCTCTACCAGTAATATTATACTTCAGAGTAATGGAATTAGCAGGATTACCAATGAAGTCTGTATCCTTGATCACAATACCTGGAAAAGAAATGAATAAAATTTTGTCGAATAAAAAAATAGGAGCTATATTATTTACAGGATCTTCTGAAACTGGAGAAGAAATTATTAGAAATTCTGGAATAAAACAATTCTTGATGGAATTAGGTGGTGGAGATCCAGCATTTGTACTATCTGATGCTGATATAGATTATGCTGCACAAAGAATTGCTATAGGTATTACATCATTCTCTGGACAAAGATGTGATTCAATAAAATTAATACTGGTTGAGGAACCTGTATATGAAAGATTTAAGAGTAGATTAATTGAAGAACTTAAGAAAGTAAAAATTGGGGATCCGAGAGATCCAAATACCAACTTCGGTCCAGTAATAGATCCAAAGACCATAGATGAGCTTATGTATGGAATAGAGGATGCAAAACAAAAAGGAGGTGTTGTACTTTATGGAGGAAATAGATTGGGTCCTACCTACTTTGAACCAACCCTCATTGAAATAGGTAAAGAGAGGGTTCAAGATCTTTACCTATTTAATAAAGAAGTATTCTTATCTGTAGCATTATTAGTAAAGGTTTCAGATATTGACGAAGCAATTAAAATAGCAAATAATAGGAGATATGGATTGGATGCATCAGTATTTGGACACGATATAGTTAAAATTAGAAAAATAATAAGATATTTAGATGTAGGTGCAATATATATAAATGATTTCCCAAGACATGGTATTGGTTATTATCCATACGGAGGAAGAAAGGACTCTGGTGTAGGAAAAGAAGGATTGGGATACGGATTTGAAACAACCACAACATATAAAACTATAGTGTATAATTTCAAAGGTAACAATGTATGGCACTATCTAATATAAATTTTTTAGCATATAGATATTTATTATAATGATAAAAACTGGGGATGTTGAACTAAAGCTGGCTAAAGGGCCTATACCACATTATAAAGAATTAAAAGAACTAGAAAGATCAATAGTAAAAGTTATTATAGAAGAGTTTGGTCCTGAAGAACTTGTTAAAAGATTATCAAATCCTTTGTGGTTTAATTCTTTGGCATGTTTATTGGGATTTGAATGGAATTACTCTGGTATGACTACTGTAACAATGAAAGCACTAAAGGAAATATCTATAGAAGAAAATTTACCAATAATTGTTCTAGGTGGAAAAGGAAAAGATTCTAAGATAACTAAAGAATTAGAAAATAAGGAGATAAAAGATAAAGTAAAGGATAAACTCAAAGATTTATCTATTTTATCTGCAAAAATCGATAACTATCTAATACAAGATGGCTACAATCTATATTTTCACTTTATAGTATCTGATGAAAAAGGATTTTCAACAGTAATAAATCAGAAAATGTCGATAAAAGAACAAAAAGTTAGAAGATTTCATTGGATAAATACAGAAATATTTAATGATAATCAAGTAGGTTTAGGTAATAAAACCAAAACTTTGAATATTTCGAACAAGAAATCAGAAGATTTGAGGAATTCAATTGTAGAAATGATAAATAACGAAAGTATAGAGAAAATAAAGAAGTATATAATAAGATTAAAATCTATAGAAAACAAAAGTAATACTATAATAAAATATATCGTTGGAAGAGACGACATAAAGGATTATCTTTTCTATCAAGAATTACCGGCCTATTTAAAGATTCCTGATAAAATTTATTGGAAAGCTCTCAAAATTAAGAAAACTGTAGAAAATTTTAAAGATTTATTATATTTCAAAGGAATTGGACCTGGACTATTGAGGGCTTTGGCCTATACAGCAAAGATAATATATGGAACAGAATTATCTTGGGAAGATCCTATAATATATACATTTGCACACGGTACTAAGGTTGGAAAACCATACTATGTTATGAAAAAATTAATGTTAGAAGAAGCAGAATTTTTAAAGAATGCAATAAAAGATTCAAAAGCCAATAATTATTTTAAATTAAGAGCGTTAAGAAAATTAAACGAACTTGTAGAGATTTAACAAAAAAGTTTAAATAGCTGTTTTAATAACATATATATACTATGGCTAGCAAAGAAATCTTCAGTGAAGAAGATAAAAAATACCTAAAAGAATTATTTGAAAAACATATGAAGGAACCAGTAGAAATAGATTTATACCTAGATAATAAAAATAATGCAGATGCTAGTGATTTTGCAAAAAGATTAGCAGAAGAATTGATGAATATAAGCAATAATAAAGTAAAATTTAATATATATGATAGCTTTGATCCAAAAATAGAAGAAGAAATGAAAAATAAGAGATTACTGATAGATAATGTTGGCCACAGAAGAGGTCCATTATTCGTATTTAAAAAGTATCCAGGGATTATATATTTAGGATTACCAGCAGGAGAAGAATTTCCAATATTCTTAGAAGATATATTACATGTATCAAGCGATCACTTCCATGTAGATGGTGCAACAATAAAAAAGTTAGCCAGTATAGAAAAGAATTTAGATATATTAGTATTTGTAACTCCTACATGTCCATATTGTCCATATATGACACATAATGCGCATCAATTTGCAATGGTAAAAAAGAATATAAGAGGTATTATGGTAGAAAGTACAGAATTTCCAGAATTTGCAGAATCTTTCCATGTTTATGGAGTACCACATATAGCAATATTAGATGAAAATGGCAAGAAACTTGAAGAATGGGAGGGAATGTTGCCAGAAGCAGAATTATTTGCAGATAAGATAAAAAAGTCTGTAGAAAAATCGTCTAAATAATTTTTTGTTGGATATAAAAATACTTAAAAATACCTAGTGATCTATATTAATTATGGATAGCTTATTTAAAATAGGTGGAGAAATAATGAAAATACAATCAGAAGAGCTAGACAAGGAGTGGGATGTAATAATTATTGGTGGAGGACCGGCAGGACTGGCTGCTGCACTATATTCTGGTAGATATAGATTAAAAACCCTAGTTATTACACAAAATATTGGTGGTCTACTAAATGAAATAAATTTAATAGATGATTATTTAGGCTTTGAATCTATTAGTGGACCCGACCTAGCAAAGAAATTTAGAAATCATGTAGAAAAATTTGGAGTAAAATTTTTAATAGAAAATGTAGTCAGAGTAGAAAAGTTACCGGATGAAAGATTGAAAGTATTCACTTCAACAGGAAAAGATTTTATATCCAAAGTAGTAATTATTGCGACTGGTTCACAAAGAAAAAAGTTGGGAATTCCAGGAGAAAATTTGCCTGGAGTATCATATTGTGCTGAGTGTGATGCTGCATTTTTTAAAGACAAAGTTGTTGGGGTAGTTGGTGGAGGTAATTCTGCATTTCATGATGCGCAAGTTTTGTCTCAACATGCAAAAGAGGTATATATTATTCATAGAAGAGATGAATTTAGAGCAGATCCGATAGAGGTTGAAAAAGCAAAAGAAAACCCAAAAATAAAATTCCTATTAAATAAAGTAGTTGTTGAAATAAGGGGTAATGGAAAAGTTGAAGAAGTAGTTTTACAGGATACAAAAACTGGAGAAAAATCAACACTTAAGTTAGATGGATTATTCATTGCAATAGGTTTGGTTCCGTTGTCGGAAATAGTTAAAGATGTTGGTGTAAAATTAAATGAAGCTGGAAATATAATAGTAGATGATTGTGGTAAAACAAATGTAAAAGGAATACTTGGGGCAGGAGATGTAACTACACAATTATGTGGACTTAAACAAATAATAACTGCCGCAGCCCAGGGAGCAGTAGCAGCATATTCGGCATTTATATATATTAAAACAGGAAGGTGGTAAGTGAAGAAATGATTAAAGAAAGATTGAAGGAAGTTATAGATCCAGAAATTGGATATGATATTATATCTCTCGGAGAAATAGAAGAAATTAAAATTAAAAACAATGAAATATATATAAAATTTTTGCCAACTACTCCACTATGTCCATTTATACCTGCAATTTTAGAAGGTATCAAAGAAAAACTGCAGGATCTTGCTAATGAATACAAAATAAATATAGAAATAGATTTTGAAAATCAATGGAGCATAGAAAGAGTTGATCCAGGGATTAGAAAAGAACTTGGTATATGAAATGGTACTCCAAGATAAATTAAAAAAAGAATTTGCATTTTTCTGTAAAATTAGTGGAGGAAATTTTAAAGAAGGATTATACTTTGAATGTGAAAGAGAAAATTATTCTATAAAAGTTGGATATAATGGAAATAATTTATCTTTAACTATATCTTCTAAATTAACAGGTGATTATGAAGTTTTATCAATAAATAATGTAAAAGTTATGGACGTAGAAAGATTATCTAAAGAAAATGATCTAAGAGAAATAGAATATTATGTATTAAATATCTATTTAGACAAAGGTATACTATCAATAAGGAAAAGTAGCAGAGAGAATAAACTAGTTATAAATTTAAAAACATCTGAAATAGAATATGAATCATCAGTTCTTTTTTAAATCTTCATTTCTAAAATTATATTTAAGGGACCGTAGTCTAGGGGTATGATGCCGCCCTTACAAGGCGGAGGTCCGGGGTTCAAATCCCCGCGGTCCCATTAAATGAGTTTTATTCTTATACAATATATCGAATAAAATTTATTCTCCTATTAAAGACTTTATAAGATTTTTTAAAAATATGTGTTTATGGTACAGATTTCTGTTGTTGAAAAATCAACAGATAAATTTGCAGTAGATCATGATAGGAAAATATATAAATTAAAATTGCTTATAAAGGGAGAGAGTCCTGTTTTCTTAAATGTATTGAAGAGAACAATTGAAGAAGAAGTTAAAACTTTAGCAATAGAAGATGTATTTATACATGAAAATTCTTCTGCTCTTTGGGATGAAATGCTCGCTCATAGATTGGGATTAGTAGTATTAAACACACCGGAAGGTATTTCTGAAAATACTCAAATAAAATTATATTTAGATAAAGACAAAAAAGGATATATATATGCATCAGATTTGAAATCTGAAAATAAAGAAGTTTATCCAATTTATCCGGAAACTATAATAGGTTATCTAGAAGAAGGGCAAAAGGTAAAGTTGGAGGCAATTGCTATTTTAGGTAATGGAAGAATGCATGGAAAATTTGTACCTGGATATGTATACTATTATAGAGTTGGAGAACTAAAATTAGAGGAAGGATTATCAGATGAAGAAAAAGAAAAATTGAATATCTTAGGAGTTAAAGTAAGCGGAAAAAAGATAAATGTACCAAAGGGAAAAGAATATGACAGAAACTTTTTGGATGCTATAGAAAGTGCAAGCAACGGAAAAATAAAAGTTATCCCAAAAGATGAATTTATATTTTATATCGAATCTTTTGGTAGCTATAGTGCAGAAAAAATATTAGAAATTGGATTAAATCAGTTAGATAAGAAAATACAAAATATAATTAGTCTATTATTAAACAGCTAAAATATTCTTATTTTAATGATTATAGAATAAAAAGATTTTTATCTACTTAGGAAAAACAATTAAATTTATAAATATTTTTTATAGTTCTTTTTAATGGATTGGAAAAAAGCAGTTTTGTTGTCTGTTTTTTCAGTAATTATACTGGCGTTATTCCAAATATACATGGCAGCAGTAGTTGTATCAATTCTCGTTTATTCATTAATAGAGGAAATTGAAGACTGCAAAATAGCAAATATAGGCATAGTAATACTATTAACTTCTTTATTATTATATGCTGTTGCATTGGTATCGGGTCTATATAATTTGTATGAACTTGGTAGAAGTGCTCAAAGTTTGATAGCAGCTTCGGGATATTTACAAATTATTGGAACAGTATTAACACTGTTAGGTGTTCTAATGCAAACTGTACTAAAGAAAAAGCTCTCAAAAATAATTTTTAACTAATTTTTTAAAAATTTTTTATATTTTATTCTTATGGATAAAAGACCAGATTATAAAATTATAGAAAAAGAAGCTCTGGAAATATGGGAAAAAACCAGAATATATTACTTTGATATAAATAAGGATAAAAAATTTATTATAGATTCTCCACCACCTTTTACATCAGGAAGTCCTCATATGGGACATGCACTAGAATTTATCTGGTTAGATTTTATAACTAGATACAAAATATTGGATGGTTATAATGTATATGCTCCTCTGGGGTTTGACTGTCACGGATTACCTACAGAAAATAAGATATTAACAAAATTAAAAATACCGAAAGAAGATAAAGAGAGATTTATTAAAGCTTGCATAGACTGGACAAATGATTCAATTAAATCTATGTACGATGCCTTTGTCAGGTTAGGTTATCTTTTCGATAGATCTAAAGTTTATAAAACTATGGACAAAAAATATGAGGCGCTAGTTCAGTTTACACTAATAAAAATGTTCAACGAAGGTTTGCTTGAAAGAAAAAAGCATCCAATAATGTGGTGTCCAAAATGTCAAACCGCAATTTCAATGCAAGAAGCCGGATATATTGAAAAAGATGGAGAATTACTTTATATAAAATTGCCAACTAGTAATGGAAAATATATTTTAATTGCAACTACAAGACCAGAACTGATAAATTCCTGTGTAGCTATACTAATTGCAAAAAACAAATATGTAGAAATAGATGGAAATATAATTGTATCTGAGGCTTATGCAAAGAAAAATAATTTAAAAATTATTAAAGAATATGATTACAAAGATTTAGAGAAATTAGAAGTTACAATTCCACTAATAAATAGAAAGGTAAAAATAATTTCTGATGAAGAAGTAGAATATGAGTTTGGAACGGGAATTGTATGGATATGTACATATGGAGATCCTTATGATATTAAGTGGAGAAACAAATACAATTTACCAGAGATAATTTCGATATCAGATGACGGGAAAATAATATCTGAAATAAAGGAATTAAATGGATTAAAAATCCAGGAAG
>JBMFJL010000001.1:0-43437 GCA_049973735.1 Nanopusillaceae archaeon | reverse complement strand
TCCTTACTACTTTTTCTTCTTCCACCTCTTCCTCTTCTCCTTCTCCAATTTCCTCTTCATGTAATTCTTTCTTCTTTGGTAACTTCCTTTTTATTTCCTCTTTTGGTCTATATAAATCTGGCGATATCTTCGTAGGAGATTGCTTTAACTGTTCTTGTTGTGTTGAAACTGGTGGTTGCATAAATTGTGGCTGCGATAATTGATTTTGCATTTGAGGTTGCTGCAATCCGAAAGGATTATTATCGAATGGGTTTGGCCCGCCAAATGGATTTTGTGGTGATCCCAATCCAGTATTTCCCATATTAAGGGTACTACTACCGAATTGGTTACTCATACCAAAATTATTAGTGCTACCAAATTGGTTATTAAATGATGGACCTGATGGTGCATTAAAACTACTCAGTCCAAGATTTTGTCCTTCTACCGCACCCTGTAAATTTGTCAAATTCTTTGCAATATCCTGTGACTCCTCAGTTCTTTTCTTAAACAAAGATATAGCCATATATTATAATGATGTCTTGTATTATATAAAATTTATCTAAATTATCCTAGAATAATATAATCGCTGGCTTTAGAGGCATAGCCCTTACTTTCTTAGGATCATTTGATGTTTCCTCTTCTTCTATTTCGACATAATCTACCTGAAATTCTTTCTTTATAAATTCTACTGAAGATCTTAATATTTCCAATTCTTTTTCTCTAGTTATTTTCATATTTGAAGTATTTATCTTGTTTTTAAATGAGTTGATCAAATTCTTATGATCGGGATACTTTTCTACCATTTCTTCTATTTTATCAATATTTTTCCTCATTTCCTCTAGTATCTCATATTTTTCTTTACTTGCTACAATAAGTTTTATTTTTTCTATTTTATTTTTATTTAGTAGCAACTTTATCCTAATTATATCATCTCTCAATGTTTTTATATAATCTTCATAAGCTTCGTATTCATCAGTAAACTCTTCTTCAGGATATGTAATATTAATAGGATCTTTTCCTATTTTTTCTAATATTTCTGAAACTATATGGGGAGTTATTGGATATAATGCAATAGCTTTATACTCTATGTATTTGTTCAATAACTGTTTATGTGGTATACCCAATACCCTTTTATAATACCATTCATATGAATTGTCCATTTCAAATATTTTATTTATTACATTTGTATAATTCAATTTTTCATATTCATTGCTAATTTCATACATCAACTTATTCAATTTATTCATGAACCACATATCAACATGGTTATACTCCCTTTCCTCTCCAAACTTGTTATATTTTTCTATTGCAAATTTATAGAAATCATAAAGATATTTTTTGATAAATTCTGCCCTAGTAAATCCTATTTTTGCATCATCATATGAAGAGTTTGCAGAATATGCTATTATAAATCTTACTACATCTACGGGATACATTTCAATAGCCTTTATTATAGATATGTAATTTCCTAGAGATTTTGACATTTTTCTTCCTTGTTCATCTACAGTCCAACCATTAATAGCAATACCCTTTGGCCAATATTTTTTATCAAATATTGCAACATGATGAAATATATAAAATGTTAGATGATTTGGTATAAGGTCTTTTCCAGAGTTTCTTATATCTACAGGATACCAGTACTCAAATTCCTTTTTCATTTCCTTCACAGTTTCTCCATACTTTTCTATTATTTTTCTTTCATCTCCCTTTCCCAAAAATATATAATCAAATAGATCATCCTCTATTTTATTTGGATCTATATTTTTTATTAAGTGTGCTATAGTATAAAATGCTGGATAAATTGTTGAATCTGATAAAGATTCTATAATCCATTCCTTGTCCCAGGGTAAAGGAGTTCCTAATATCCTTTTATGAGTACAAGCCCAATCTTTTAACCAATCTATTTTATCGTGAAAATCTTTCTTTAATATTTCTGGATAGAAATTCATATTTTCCACACATTCATGTGCTAATTTTTTCCATTCTTTGTCAGAATATTTTAAAAACCATTGATCTTCTATTATCTTAACTATACATTTATTTCCATATCTTGATGAAAATCTTATTGGCAAAGTATAGTGTTTTATTGCTATGCCTTTATCTTCCAATTCTTTCGCAAATTCTTCTTTTGCTTCATAAATCTTCTTTCCCGAATATTTTCCATATATATTTGACAATATACTATTGTAAAATTCTTCTGAATATAATTTTTTAGTTGCTTCTTCCAACAAATTTTTATCTTTTTGACTCTTTATTTTATATTTTTCAACCATTTCTTTTGCCGGTACATCCTTAAAGGAAGGATTTTCAAACAAAACAACCATCTCCTTTAAGCATTTTTCAGCTATTTCCTTATATTGCGTTTTCAACAAATCGATCAATGCAATATAATCATATACAGCATGAGATGGTACTGACATAACTATTCCAGTTCCGACCTCTGTATCTACAAAATCTGCTGGTAATATTGGAACTACTTTATTATTTATAGGATTTATAGCCTCTTTTAGTATTAAATTATCAATTTCTTTTATTTTATTTACTTTATGTTTTTGATTTGATATTTCTTCTACAACTATTGTATCTGGCAATATCCAATATTCATTATCTACTTGAAATATATAATACTTTGCATTTGGATTAATCCATATATTAGTTACCCCATATACTGTCTCTGGTCTAAGTGTAAATGCTGGTAATATATAATCTGTATCTTTTAACCTAAATTTAATTATATATCCTTCTACAGGCTCTACTCCAGCATATTCGTCTGGTCTATCATGATCTCCAACTGGATTTAATACCTTTGGATCCCATACAACTGGATGTTCTCCTTTAATTATATATCCTTTGGAGTATAATTTTCTGTATTGCCATTCAATGAATTTTGTATACCATGGATGTAAACTTGATGTATAAAACTCTCTTCTCCAATCGATAGAATAACCCATACCTTTCAGTGCTTTTCTTGCATATTCCATAAAGTAGAGTGCCCAACCCTCTGGTGTTTTTAATTTTTCAAAATCCTTTTCAGGTATTCCATCAGATTTCAGATCTTCAATTATTTTTTTATCACCCTCTTTTAATCTCATAGATTTGGATACTATTGGAGATCCTGTTATATGAAAAGCTACTGGGAAAAGAACATTATACCCCTTTAATCTTTTATATCTGGCATAGAATTCTACTCTACTAAAAGTTAAAGCATGACCTAAATGTAATAATCCACTCATATATGGATATGGAGCAGTCAAGAAAACTTTTTTCTTATTTTCATTTGCATTAGATTCAAAAACCCTTTTTTCTTCCCAAATTTTTTGCCACTTTTTCTCAACTTCTCTAAATAGATTATCTACATCCATAATATAATGAGAACCAAAAAATTTTAAAAAATAATATTAAAGAAATTATGAAATGGCATATAACAAAAAATATGCTGATTGGAGTAAAAAGGTTTGGATAGACATTTATGCACCTTCCCCAATATTCAACGAAATGAAAATAGGAGAAACGCCGGTATACAAGGATAAAATAGAAAATGTAGTTGGTAGGACTGTAGATCTTAATTTAGCATTTTTACTGAACAATTTTAAATATCAAAATTATAAAGTGATATTCAAAATAACTAAAGTATCTGGCCTAAAAGCATATGCGGAAGTAAAAGAGTTAATGTTATACCAAGCTTATATTAGAAGGATAACTAGAAAAGGTACATCAAAAATATCGGATTCTTTCGTCGTAAAAACAAAAGATGAATATGAAATTAGAATAAAGCCACTAATAATAACTAGATTTAAAGCACATAGAAGCCAAAAAACAGAACTTAGAAAAACCTTCAGAAAGTATCTAGAAGAAAAAGTTCCAACACTAAATTATTATGAATTGTTAGAAAAAACAATAAATTACGATTTACAGAATGAGATAAAACCAATATTAAATAAAATATTTCCAGTTTCTAATGTAGAGATAAGAAGAATTACTCTAGAAAAAGGATTAGAATTATTATTGGTAAATAATAAGTAGTTATTTTTTGATTTCTATTAGAAAACCTTTTAGATATTCTAATTCCTTATGTGGAAAAATAACTTTATGATCTAGTGCTTGATGAAACCTATACAATATTTCAAATTTCTTATTTTTTCTTCTTATCAGGGTTCTTAATATAGAATAGAATTTCTTTTCTTTCAAATCTTGAGAACAAGAAAATGTAACCAAATATCCTTCATCAATTAGATCTAATGCAATTGAATTTATTATTATAAAATTCTTTATACCTTTTTCATAATTGTCTGCTAACAAATCTGGAGGATCTAATATTATTATATCAAATTTCTTTTTCTCCAGATAAAAATTCTTTAAGACCTTATACGCATTATCATTTATTATTTCATAATTTTCTATATTGTTTATGTTTATATTTTTCTGTAATATTTTAACTGCTTCCTTATTTTTTTCAACAAAATACCTATAGCTAGCATCTACCATTATACCAAACGATCCTGTATATGAAAAAACATCTAATACTTTATCTCCATATAATTGTTTTATTATCTTTCTATTTTCTCTTTGATCCAAAAACCAACCAGTCTTTTGACCTTTTATAATATCTATATAGAATTTATTTTTTTCTTCTTCTATGATTGTAGTATAATTTCCCCCATATAAAAATCTTTCTATAGGATATAAAAAAGCTCTTTCTCTTTGTTTTCCAATACTTTTTTCATATATGGTAATATTATTTCCAAAGATTTCTATTAATACATTTTTTAATATATTTATATTTTTATCAAAAAAAGCATTATAGTTTTGTATTACAAATATGTCGTTGTATCTGTCCAATATAAGACCTGAAAGAAAATCTGATTCAGAATAAACCAATCTATAATGATTTTTATAGTTTATAGTTCTTTCTCTATATTTTAATGCTTCTTTTATCTTATTTTTTATTTCTTCGTGTATATCGATGTTTTCATTATATGAAAATATTCTAATATAATGGTTATCGTCCTTTGGATTTATTATTCCCCACGCTAAGAATTTATTTCCATATTTTATTTTTATCAACGTTCCAGGTTCTAAATCCAATTTTCTAATCCAATTTTTTGAAAAGGTCTGCCTACCCCTTAATATTTCTCTTTTTACTCTTTCACCTACATTTATTTCATATTGCATACTGTATTGATAATAACAAATAATAGAAACCTTCTAATGTGCTATTGGATTCCACTAATGCTTTTCCTAACTCTAGATCATTGTAAGATGTTATAGAAAATCCATATTTACTATAATAATAATAGTTTAATTGTTCTATGGAACGAACGGCATTCATATTCATATAATTCGTATCATTGTCTAAAAAGATGAAGAATATTTCAGAAAGATAATCTCTCTTTTGAAAACATGACAGATTTGTTGGAAGTTCATATTGATAAGTATATTGCAATAATTTATAATGAGAATCTATTGTAGCACAGGTATCTATTCTATTTATAGATTTTGATATTTCTAACAATTTATACCAGCCTAAGGCAGAATAATATCTCCAATAAGAATATTGCATATTATTGATTGAGGAATTGGCATCTTTCAATCTAGACAGTACTTGATACTTTATCTCTTCACATTGATAATTTTCAAAACACCTATAGTTAGTTACATCATTGTATAAGCTATTTATTTTATTTTGCAATTCTTCCTTTGATATATTTGGCTTATAAACAGGATTCTTTGATTTTTCTCCAAAACAAAAACTTGCTGCAGCATAGTAGTATTTTCTAGACATATAAGCATCTACTTTAGAATTGTTAACACCCTTACATATATCTTCTGCTATTTCTTTCATCGTTTTAACATATACATCTGGGACATCAAATTTTATCTCATAAGTTGTATTGAAATAAATTTTTTCTAAATCTAATATTGTATATGCGGGTATTATGTGAGGATCTCCTTCATATGGTGCCACCATATAATTAAAAGAAGATAGAGCAGCATCTAATTTATATTTTATTCCAGAAACCGATGCAATTAAACCATTAGGCAATATAAATCCTGTAACTGGATATTCTACAACAGGTTTCTGATTTTTTATAGCTTCTATTACTAATAATGTTAGTCCTGCTGTACCTGAAAATCCTTCAGCATATACTACATCATTCGAACTAAAATAATAATTGTAATTATTACATTCGTCTGGATATAAAGTACAAGCTGCTTCTTTTGCATATAAATATGCTAAATTATAATTGCCATAAAATATTGGTGGAATCGTTGCATATACCTGGCCAGTACCGGGTGTTACATATAAATCAAATTCTGTTAATTGTCCTGATATAGTATTTGAGGAATTTAAGACAGCAGGTATGTAGACATGGTATCTATCATAACCTATCGTACTCTTTGAACTATATTTAGCATAGAAAATTACTAATAATATTAAAACAGAAAGTAATATCAATAATATTTTGGAAAATTTTCTATCAGACAAAATAACCACCATAAATAATCATATAACCAGATAATAATTTTAAATTTTTCTCATATTTAAAGTCTTTGATAAAAGTTTTGTAATGTGTGTATAGAATCCGTGAGTGAATTTTGCAGTTATATTTATTACATAGTTTATATCCTTACCAGAATTGGTCTTCAGTATATACATTTTAGGAGTTGCTCTTAACAAATTTCTAATCTCTGATTTATTTAATTCACGTAATAAAGAACTTGCATAATGATGTTCAATATTTTTATACATGAGATTGGAATTTTCCTTTGAATATATAGCTAAATCAACCGATACGTAAATGTTATTTCCTATAGTTTGATACAAAGATAAAGCATATAGAGCTGCCTGCGTTTTTCCTTTACTAAGAATCATATAAGATGACGCTAAAAAGATGGATAAAGGTTTATTTTCATTTATTTCTGTCGTTTTAACTTCTACTATAGTATAGGTATTATCCTTTATTAAAATCAGATCTGGACCTCCAATTATTATATAATTAATATTGTTAATATTGAATGGTCTCATGATATTAAAACCTATTATGGATATATATCCCTTTTTTGCATATTCTATAGCTATATTTCTTAAGAACCCATCATGAATTTCGGCGCATTTTCTATTCTTTCCTCTAAAATCATCCATATGTATTAATCTTATTATGTCTGTTACAGTTAATATTTTAGACGTTTTTATATTATTATTAATACTTCTAACTACATCTAATTCCTTACTTATTAGTTTATCAATAGTAGCTTCTGTGATATGTTGCTCGCCTGTAGATAATATAATTAGTCCATTTAAATTTTCAGGTATATTATCAAAATTTGGATTATAAATTTTGTATCCAGAAAATTTTTGCTCTAACTTATCGATTAACTCATCCAAATTATAAGTAGATGTCATTTATATTATTTTATAAACACTTTTATAAGAGTTACTACGCCGCGGGTGGGATTCGAACCCACGCCCCCTTTCGGGGATCTGGTCTCAAGCCAGACCCCTTGGACCACTCGGGCACCGCGGCATATAAATTTAAATATTTCATTATTTTATTTAAAATTTAAATTTATGGTAATAAAATTTTAAAATAAAAATAATTAAAAACTATCTGTATGCAGTTGTATAATGTTTTCTTGCCTTTGATGTTGGAGATTTTCTCTGCTCTTTTCTTCTTGGGTCTGATTTTAACATCTTAGGATCATATTGCAAGAAAAGCAATTTCAACTTATCATCATCAAAGAATTTTACAAGTCCTTTTGCTATGGCAATCCTTGCAGCATCTGCTTTACCCATGTAACCACCACCAACAACTTTTACTCTAATATCAACTTTAGAAATATATTCAGGTCCTGCTAATATAACTGGTTCCATAATTCTTAATCTAGCTAATAAAGGTTCATATACTTGCAAGGGCACAGAATTAATTAATATTCTACCTTTGCCCTCCTTTATGTATGCCCTGGCAATTGCAGTTTTTCTCTTGCCAGTAACTATTATGGTCATTGTTTATTTTATATTATATAAAATTTTAAAATTTTCCACCTACGTGTTTTGAAATTTCGCCTAATGTATAATATTCCCTTATTGTACCTTTCATAATTCTTTTTTCTACCAACGTATCCTCTATCTTTTCCAATTGGACATTTTTAAATTCTTCTGGTACGCCTAAATATACTTTAACTCTTTTTAAAGCTTCTCTACCCCTATGATTTTTTGGTAGCATGCCTCTTATAACTCTTCTCAATATCCTATCGGGTCTCTTTGGATAAAATGGTCCTTTTATCCAATCTCCTCTCTCATTTATCTTATGATTCCAATGAGATATAAGATTATTCCATTTGCCAACAACAACTGCCTTTTCTGCATTAAATATATAAACTTCATAGCCCTCCAATGCGTATTTTGCAGCATATGATGCTATTCTACCCAGAATACTTCCTTCCGCATCTATATATTTTTTTCCTATTGATATCATATTATTATCTTTACATTTGATCCTTTTGGATTGGCCTTCAATAATTCTTCTATGGTAATCAATTTACTACCTACTTTCTCTACTTTTTCTTTTGCGCTGGCAGAATATTTCCAAGCAGCAATTGTTATTTTTTTATTAAATACTCCAGAAGCTAATAGTTTTCCAGGAACTACAACAACATCACCATCTTTAGTATATTTATTTAATTTGCCTAAATTAACTTCTACTCTCCTTCTAGTTGGTCTATTTAATAATTCTGCTACATAAATCCAGATATTTGCATTATTTTTTCTCCCTTCCTTCTTTAATAGATGAATCAATCTCCTCAAGTAAATATTAGTAGGACCTGTCCTTTTTACCATTTTTCATAAACTTATTAAAAATGTTTAAAAATTATTCTTGAAATCCCTGGATATTAAAGAATATGTAGCCCCCTCCTCTCCAACATATTTTGAATCTTTTCTAACATTGTATGGAACTTCTACTGGTTCTATCTCAAAGAATACTATTTGCGCAATCCTTGTTTTTGGATATAATTTTACTGGCACTTTATTTACATTATATATTTCTAAGGTCAAATTTCCTCTATAACCAGGATCAATATAACCTGCAGAAGTATGAACTAAAATGCCTAACCTACCTATTGAGGATCTACCATGTAGCTGTCCGACAATATAATCTGGCAACTCGATATATTCATATACAGATGCTAAAATAAATTCTCCAGGATGTATTATAATTGGAACGTCATCTCTTTTTGCTATATAAACATCCGAATATTTTCCTACGTGTATCACATAATCTTCTGTATCTATTCTCGTACGCACATCATCTTCATAATTTTTTATATCTATTAAATCAGATTCCACAGCTTTAAAAATTCTAAACTTATGTCCCAATCTTACATCCAGAGATGCTGGTCCTACCAATTTTTCATCAAAAGGATTAACTTTTATTTTTCCCTCTTTTATATATTGTTTAATTTTTTTATCATTTAATATCATAATGTCTTTTAATGATCGATAAAATTATAAACTTAGTTAAAGATATGGATTTTCAATTCTGGTGGCCTGTAGATATTTACTATCATAATAAAAATGGAGGAGATTGGAGGGTAGAAGTAATAGTAGGAGCTATACTTACGCAAAATACTAAGTGGAATTTGGTAGAAAAAAATATAGAATATCTAAAAAATAAAAATTTTATTTTTAAATTGGAAAATATAGAAAATCTAGATTTTAATGATATAAAAGTACCATTTAGAGCCAGAAAATTGAATACATTAAAAGAATTATCAAACTTTATAATCAATAAATATGAAAACATAGAAAATTTTTCCAAAAAGGATATCTATGAGATAAGAAAAGAATTATTAAATATTGATGGCATTGGAAAGGAAACTGCAGATGTTATAATATTGTATGCCATTGAAAAGCCAATTTTTGTAGTAGATTATTATACAAAATTATTTTTAAATATGTTTATTGAATATGATAAATTAAGAAAAGAAATAGAAAATGCTATAATAAAAAATATAGATGTAATTGAAAATTTATTTATAAGCAAAATAGATAAGATAAATAAAAAATTACCTTATTTGAGTGTTTATGATTTCAGAAAAGATTTAGAAATTGATAAAAAACTTACAATAATATATAAAGAACTTCATGCAATGATCGATATAAAAATGAAAAGTTTAAAGTAGTTTTTAATATTTATCTAAAATGATGAATATAGAGAATTTCGAAAGAGCCTCAGAATTATTAAAAAATAGAATAAACATAAAAAATTTGGAAAATATAGAATATGATAAAGAGGTTGTTGTAGCCGGTTGGATAATAAATATAAAGACTATTGGAGAAATATCTTTTATAATTTTGAGAGATTCTACTGGCGATGTACAGATAACTGTAAAAAAAGATATATTTGGAGATATAAATTTTGTAAAAAAGTTATCTTTTCATACTTTTATTATAGTTAGAGGAAAATATGTAAAGGGAATAGCTAAAAAATATAGAGAAATAGTAGCTGAGGAAATCTATCTTATTTCTGAAGTATCTCATCCATTACCAATAGATGAAAATTCCTCCTTTGACAAGAGAATGGACTATAGGTGGATAGATTTGAGAAATCCAAGAAACAGTTTAATAATAAAGATTACTTCAGAATTTGTAAAATATATTAGAGAATATCTATATAAAAATAACTTCGTTGAAATATTTAGTCCAAAAATAATAAGTTCTGCAACAGAGAGTGGAGCAGAAGTATTTGAAATAAATTATTTTAATAGAAAAGCTTATTTAGCTCAATCTCCACAATTCTACAAGCAAATGGCAATATGTGCTGGTTTAGAAAAGGTATTTGAAATTGCACCAGCATTTAGAGCAGAACCCTCTTTTACTTCAAGACATTTAACCGAATTTACATCTTTTGATGTAGAAATTGGATATATTAGTTCACATTATGATATAATAGATTTTGAAGAGGAATTATTGAAATATGCCATAAAAAGAATCAAAGAAGATCATGAGGATGAAATTAAAAAATATTTTAATATTGAGATAGAGGTACCTAAAAAATTTATTAGAATGAATATGGAAGATGCATATGAAATTGTTGGAAAAAATAATATAAAAGAAAATGGGGATATCACATCTGAAGGAGAAAAACTTCTTGGAAAATATGTAAAAGAAACATATGACTCTGAATTTCTATTCTTAATCAATTGGCCATGGTCTGCTAGACCATTTTATCATATGAAGGGCGAACCAATGAAAAATGGTACAATAACTACAAAAAGTTTTGATCTTCTATACAGAGGATTAGAAATTACTACAGGTTCGCAGAGAGAACATAGATATAGTATATTGCTTGAACAAATAAAAGAAAAAGGTCTGAATCCTGAAGATTTCAAAACGTACTTAGAATTCTTTAAATATGGAGCACCTCCTATGGGAGGATTTGGATTTGGAATTGCAAGATTTATCAAACAATTATTAAACATAGAAAATGTAAAAGAAGCAGTATTATTACCAAGAGATCCAAATAGATTGGAACCATGACAGAATTTTATATTATTTTTGTAGAACCAGAATCTGAAGATAATATTGGAGCTTTGGCAAGAGTAATGGCTAACTTTGGTTTTAAAAATTTAATATTGGTAAATCCTTTGGTTGATCCATTTTCAGAAAAAGTAAAAATTGTTGCAAGAGATAAAGGATGGGAGATATTAAAAAATGCAAAAATATATAAAAAATTGGAGGAAGTTGTAGATATATTCGATATAACATATGGAACTACTGGAGTATCATCAAAGAGGGCAAATGAAGTTTTAAGAAATCCTTTAACTCCAAGAGAACTTGCAAATGTTATATGGAAATATGATGGGAAAATAGGAATATTTTTTGGGAGAGAATCTAGAGGTTTTGATAATGATGAATTAGATTTATTCGATTCTATAATAACAATTCCTGCAGATGAAGAATATCCTATAATGAATATAACACATGCAGCTGCAATTATTTTATATGAAATATTCTTATCGAAGAACAATCCTATAAGAAAAACATTTAAATTACTGAATAGTCATGAAAAAAAATTGTTATATGAAAGTTTTAAAGAATGGGTAAACTTGATCCCAACGCATGATTATAGAAAGCCAGTAATCTATAGAGCATTGAGAAATCTAGTCGGAAAAGCACTCATAACAAAAAGAGAATATTCCATCCTGATGGGGGTTTTAAGATTAACAAAAGAAAAATTAAAATCTAATCCTTAATAAAGTTTAAATATTTGTTAATTGAAGCAAAGGCTTTTCCACCCTTATGCAAAGGAACTTTCCAAAATTCTTTTAGTCCATATTCCTCTACATCTCCATAATAATCTAAAACTTGCCCTATATATAATCTATGAGCCCCAACATCAATATAATTAATTACTTTAGCTTCTATAACTCCCAGTGAATTTTCTAATACAGGTACATCCAACTTATTACCTTTTTTGACTTTTAAATTAAATTTTTCTACCTTATTAATTTCCTTCCCAGATGTAGTTCCCAATTTCCATAATAATTTATAATCATCTATAACATTTATTGAAAATTGTTTATATTTTTCTATTAATTCAAATGTTTTATTTTCTCTTTCGCATGCCAATACAACTGCCTTTATTTCATCATCACACGGCATTACCCATGTAGCTGCCATGAAATTTATTTCATTATTTTCAACACTCCCAGATCCAATGGCATAGGCAGGTCTCGGATGCAAAATATAGTAGAATTTCTTTAGCATATTAGTTTATAAGATTTTGTTATTTAAATATGATAATGTCAGAAGGGAATAATACTCAATTATTAGAAACCCAACAAGTATCTCAACAAAATGTTCAAGAGGTAAAGGAAGAAAAGAAAGAAAATATTGAGGAGTATCATGTAAAGCTAAATATAAGAAAATATATATTGAGATCTCCTATAAATAGGAGGGCTAAAAGGGCTGTAAAGGCTATAAAAGATATTGTAAAGTTGAGATTTAAGGCTAGAGAAGTAAAATTATCTATAAGATTAAATAATTATATTTGGTCTAGGGGTATTAGAAAACCACCGACAAAATACAATATAAAAATAATAAAGAAAGATAGTGTAGCTTATGTTGACTTGGATAAGTGAAGGAAAAGCAAAAATAAATTATAATCAAGATTTTTTAAAGAATTTATCTTCAAAACTCCCAATATTTTATAATCCGTTAATGAAAATAAATAGAGACTTTACAATATTGTTATTAAAATCTTACTACGATCTGTATGGTAAAAAATTAGATATACTAGACTGCATGAGTGCTACTGGTATTAGATCTATAAGAATAATAAAAGAAATACCAGAAGTAATAAATAAAATTGTAATAAATGATATAAAGAAAGAAGCTGTAGAAAATATAATCGAAAATCTTAAATTAAATAATATAGAAATAAACAATAAAGTAATAGTAAAAAATGAAGATTGTAGAAAAATTCTACTAGAAGAAAAATTTGACTATATCGATATAGATCCTTTTGGAACTCCAGTTGGCTTTGTAGAATTTTTGCCCAGATCATTAAAGAAGTATGGTATAGCTGGTGTAACCGCTACAGATATTTCATCTTTGTCTGGTTCTAAAAAAGGTTCATGCTTTAGAAAATATGGTACAATTGGTATAAAAACAGATTTCTATTTAGAATTTGGAATTAGGAATTTAATAAAATATGTAGTATCTGAAGGATTAAAATATGATATTGCTCTAACACCAATTTTTGGCTATTATTATAAACACCATTATAGAGTATTCTTTTTAAAAAGTTTTAAAAGCAAGGATATAAAATATCTAACTGAAAATATTAAAGAAATCTACTATTGCAAAAATTGTGGCTATAAGAGTTTAGAAGGTGGAAGATGTAATATATGTAATAGTGAATTAATTAAACTTGGTCCAATATATGTGGGAAAAATATACAAAGAAGAGATTTTAGAAAAAATGAAAAACAATATTAATATAATAGATTTTGACAAAGAAGAAAAGAAAACATTTGATAGAATAATAAATTGCGATTCAAAATTTGATTCATGGTATTATTATGATATAAGAAAAATAGCCTCTTTCTATAAGAAGGATTTACCTAAAATTGAAAAAATATTGGAAATAAACAATGGGTGTAGAACTCATTTCACAGATTACGGTATAAAAGTTATTAATTATCCAAAAATATAATATTATTATATGAGATATAGCTTAATGATCAAAGTTGAAAAGATTCTAAAATTAGATGGAAATCCAGATATTATATGGTATATAAATGAAAAAACAAAAAACAAAAACGATATTGTAGATATACTTGAAACATTAAAAAATTATAAAGAAAGATTTAGAAAAAAGGGTAAAATGAATATATTAATTGTTGGAGATGTAGATAAAGATATTATAAAAAAATATGAAGATTATTTTAATATAGTAATACAAAAAGATGTACAAGAAAAAATAACTAAATTTTTAAATAAGTAATAAAAAGGTTTAATACAAAATACTTTTATGGGTATTATAGAGTTAAGAGAGTATCAGAAAAATATATTAGAAACTTGTAAAAATTATAATACCTTAGTTATTTTACCAACTGGTACTGGTAAAACTATTATAGCCTTTTTCTTAATAATAGAAAGAATTAAATTATATCCGGATAAAAAAATATTCTTTTTAGCACCTACAAGGCCATTAGCCAATCAGCATTATCAGAATTTTATAAAAATATTTCCAGAATATAGGGAAATATCTATTTTGATCACTGGGGATACAAATCAAGAAAGGAGATCTTATTTATATAATCAAGCAAAAATAATATTTGCAACACCCCAAACTTTGCAAAATGATATAATAAGTGGCAGGGTAACATTTTATAATGCTTCTACAATAATATTCGATGAAGCGCATAGAGCAGTAAAAAAATATGCATATACATTTATTGCAAATAAATTCTATGAACAAGCAAAAGATGGAAGAATAATTGGATTAACCGCCTCACCAGGATGGAACCTAGATAGAATAAGAGAAGTAATGGAAAATTTACATATAGAAAAAATCGAAATTAGAACTGGATATGAAAAAGATATAAAACCGTATATAAAAAATATAGAAATTGAGAAAGTAGAATTAGAATTAGACAACAACTTAAAACAAATAAAAGAGTTACTAGATAGAGCTATACAAATAAGATTAGATAAAATAAAAGAGTTAGATCCATCAATAGATATAAAAAAAGGTAAAAAAGATATATTAGAATGGATAGAAGAGATAAAAAAGAATCTTGAACTTAATAGCAGAGATCCAAGACTAAAGCAAATATTATCTATACTTTCGGAATTATTAAAAATAGCTCATGCAATAGAGTTACTTGAAACACAAACATTACATACTTTTGTAGAATATTTTAATGATTTAGAAAAAGATATGAGAAAAACTAGAGCAGATTATGAAGTTTTAAACGATATAAGAATTAAAAAAGCTATATATCTAGCTAAAGAACTTATAAATAAAAATGTTGAACATCCGAAACTTAATAAATTAATTGAAATTTTGAAAAACAATATGGATAAAAAAATAATTGTTTTTGCTCAAATAAGGAAGACTTTAGATAGAATAAAAGAATTTTGTGATAAAGAAGGAATAAAATCAAAAAGATTAGTTGGAAAAAAAGAAATGAATAAAATGGAACAATCAAAAATACTTAACGAATTCAAAGAAAATAAATTTAATGTTTTATTATCTACATCTGTTGGCGAGGAAGGTATAGATATTCCAAAGGTTGATATTGTAATATTCTATGAACCAGTACCTTCTGAAATTAGATATATACAAAGAAGGGGGAGAACTGGAAGAGGAGAAATTGGAAAAGTAATAATACTTGTAACAAAGAATACTTTAGATGAAAGATTTTACTGGACTGCCATAACCAAAGAAAGAAAGATGTTTCTTTTAGTTAAAAGATTAAAAAAATATCTCAACAAACAAAATATAATAGAAAACAAATCAAACATACAGATAACAAATATGGAGAATAAAGAGGAAATAAAAACTGAAAAGAAAGAAAGTATACTTAGATATATATCTAGCGATAGTCAAGAGTATAGTAAAGAGGAAAAAAATATTGATGATAGGGATATAAAAATAAATAAAAATTCTGATATACCAATAATAATCGCGGATTATAAAGAAAAATCTTCTGGAGTTATTCAAACACTGGCAAATACAGATATATTAGTAAGATTAGAAAATTTGGAATATGGTGATTATATAATTGGAGATTATATAATAGAAAGGAAGACTGTTATTGATTTCATAAATTCTATTTTGGACGGAAGATTATATAATCAGTTAGATAAATTAAAAGACAAAAATCCAATTATAATACTTGAAGGATCGGATGAAAGTATTGGTTTAACAACCGATATATCCATAAACTATCTTAGAACTTTAATATTAAAAATTATGTTAGAGTATAGAATACCAATAATAAGAACTTCTGATTTTCTAGAGACTGCAAGTTATCTATATTTGCTAGCAAAAAATTATAAAAAATTTCCAAAAATACCAGAAAGATCTAAAAACTTTGAGGATTTAGATCAAGTAAAACTGGAAATACTCAAAACTATACCTGGAATTGGTGAAAATTTAGCATTAAAATTATTGGAAAAATATAAATCGCTAAAAAATATTTTCTTGGCTCAAAAAGCAGATTTGGAAAATATAGTAGGAGAAAAGAGAGCCGAAAGGATAAAGAAAGTTTTTGAAGAAGAATATAAAAAAGAAAATAAATGATTGTAATAACACATTGGGATGCGGATGGAATTTTCTGTTTATATTTGATGTATAAAAAATTTGGAGATAAGTTCAAAGTATATTTTTCTAGTCCTAGATCAATAAATAAAACTTTATTAAAAGTAATAGAAAATAATGAAAAGGAAGAAGAATTATATGTCATTGATATTGCCTTAAATCAAGAGGCGATATATTTATCATCATATTTTAAAAAAGTACATTGGATAGATCATCATATTATTACAAACAATATAGAAAAGACTTCAAGAGTCAATCTTTATATAAAACCTTATAAATCTGCCGCAAGAGTCCTTGCCGAATACCTAAATATTAATTCAGATTATTTGGATATAATAGATGATATAGATTCTGGAGAGATAAAAAATGGTTTGGAAAAAGATTTTGTAGATATGGTTGTAGGAATAAGATATCTTTACCCTAAAACTTATGATATATATTTTATTTCAATAGCAAAAAAACTTCTAAATAATAGGATAGAAGATATAATTGACTACGAGATTATAAAGAAATTTAGGAAGAAATTAAACGATATTTTTAAAGACTTAGATAAAAATATTAAAATAATTAATGAAAAATACAAAATTTATATAATTAGAATGACCGAAAACATACCTTCCAATTATATTTTAGAGTATATAAAAGAAAAGTTAAAAGATAATCCCGATTATGTTATAACACTTTTTGAAAACTCTAAGAGGGGAGAAATTAGGACATTAAATAATAAGGATGTTTTAAAAATTGCAAATGCTTTAGGAGGTGGTGGTCACAAACATTCTGCCGGTTTTACTTTTGAAAATATACAAGATGTTTATAACAAGTTGGAATCAATACTTAATAATTTATAAAAATTATATAGTAAATAATCATTATGGTTACTGCAATTTTAACAACCAATATAACTTATGCAGATTTTATTGTAGCAAATGTCGTAGGTAGTATATATGGATTACCAGTATATACAGTACATCAAGATCCAATTAGTATAAATCAAACAGTATCATATCTTCTGCAAAATAATGTAACAAATGTTATAATAATTGGTGGACCAGCAGTAATATCTACACTGCTATTTGATGAATTGAATAAGACATATATAAGTTACAAGTGGATTTGGGGTGTGAGAAGATATGATACATCTGCATACGTAGCTATGTTGTTCTGGAACAATTCAAATTATGCAGTAATACTTACAAGGGATTTAGTAAATGAAAATGTAAAGGGCAAAAAGATAAAATTAGTAACAGAAGCTGTACAATTAGCACAAAATTATAGCGCTCCAATATTAATTGTACCAGATGGTTCTCTATGGAATTCTACGATAAGAGCATTAACTACCTTGCAAGTTAAGGAAGTTTTCATATTCACAGGAGAAGAAGGTAGCTTAGGAAGAATACCTGATGAATTGCGTTCATTAGGAATAAATTACACAGTATATACATTAAATGATACACATAAAATAGAGAATATGGTGTGCAAATATCTTCCCAAAGTAATATATGTAAATATAAGTGAGGATACAGATTGGTTTGAAATTAGAGAAGTATTTGTTGGAAAAATAGGTGAGAAGTGTATATTACCACAAGTACAAAATGGAACTGTAGCTATACCATTTGAAAAACAAAAAATAAAAGCAGAAATCGAGGTAGAATTCAAAGAAAAAAGAAAGAATGAAATCAAAATAGAAGAAGTAATAGAAAGTAAAGCAATTAGATTATTAGAAGTAGAACAAGATGTATTAGAAAGAATAAGGGATCTTTGCGCCAGAGGTAGAGGAATGCTAATTTGTGCACAAGTAAATAAATCTATAGATATTATAAATCAAACATATAGCAAAATATTATCTGGTAATTTTACTGATGTTAATGATATTATAGAATTGTCCAATGAATTAGAGTATGAAATCTGGAAAATTAATAGCAGAAGAAAATAAAAGAAAGAGTAGTACCAAATAATTTTTTATAATTTTTTAAATTATTTTCTGAGTGAAGAAAACCCCTCGTCTGATAGGTGATGAGGGTCTTGAGCTCTGATATATTTAAAAACTAGATATTTATATAGATAATAATGGAAGAAGAATTGTATGCAACAAAATATGAAGTATACATGTCTTTATTAATATCTATAATTGTATTTTTGATTATTTTTACTACATTATCATATCAAAAGAATCTGGATCCCAAAATGATTTTCATATCAACATTAGTTATGCTAGTTATGATAATAGTTAATATATTTACTTATCTATCATACAAAGGGAAAATTCCTTTATATAGAGTAAGAAGGAAATAAACTTTATGAGCGTATTTAGAGCTTATGATATTAGAGGTATATATGGAAAAGAACTTACAGATGAATTAATATATAAGATAGGTTTAGCATTTGGAAAATTTTTTGAAAACAATGAAACAATAGGTATAGTTAGAGATGTTAGAATACATTCGGAAAGGATTAAGAATATATTGTTATCTTCTCTAACTCATACACATAATGTTATAGACTTTGGAATTGGTTCTACACCAGAGGCACATTACCTTGCAAAAGTCTATTCTATACCGGTATTGATGATAACTGCATCGCACAATCCACCGGAATATAATGGAATAAAACCGATAAAAAATAATGGGGAAAGTCTAAATTCCGAAGAGATAAAGATAATTGAAGAACTGACTAAAAAAGTAGAAAAACCTAATCAAAAGAATGGTATAATTGAGGAAGAAAACGGAATAGAATTTTATAAATGGTATATAAGAAAAAAATTCAAAAAAATAAAAGGATACAAAATTGGCTATGATCCTGCAAACTCTGTTTTATCCTTAATGAAAGATATATTATTAGATCTGGGAAATGAAGTTTATGCTATAAACGAAAAACTCGACGGTAATTTTCCATCACATCCACCAGATCCTTCAAATGAAGAAAATCTAAGTGAATTAAAAAAATTAGTAATTAATAAAAAATTAGATATTGGTTTTGCATTTGATGGCGACGGAGACAGAATAGGTATTGTAGATAAAAATGGAAATATAATAAAACCAGATAAATACATAATACCATTTGTTAAAGAAAATAGGAGATTTATAATAGAGATATCTGTACCAATGTATGTAAGGAAATATATTGAAGAGAAAAAGGGCCATTATATCCTATCTAGAACTGGTCATACATTTATAAAAGAAAAATGCAAAAAATATAATGCTTACATGGGAATAGAATACTCTGGACATATATATTTTTCAGAAAATAGCTATATAGATGATGCTCTATTTGCAGGTCTAATGTTTTTAAAAGAGATAGACAATTTTGTCGATATAAACATAGAAAATTTCAAAATAATTAAAAAAGTTATTCCAAAGGAAAAGGATTTGATAAGAAAAGCTCTAGAATATGGAAAAAATAATGGATATCATATAAATAATTTAGATGGGGAACTGGATGGTGTAGAATTAGCAAAAGATGACGTAAGGATATTAGTTAGGGAATCGCAAACAGAACCAGTTTATAGAATTATAATAGAAAGTTATAAAAAAGATTTAGATTTAGAAAGAATATTTAATGATTTGATTTCATAATATCTAAAGCTCTTATTTTAATAAGATCTTCAATCCTATCAATTAAAATTTTTTCTATCATTTTATATTTATATTTTATGTCTTTATATATTCTATAGGCGTTATTTAGGTCATTCTTTTCTAAATAATCTTTTAATAACTCTTTTTCATACATAATATTTTCAATCATCTCCAATATATCATCTTCTTTATAAGATATTAACAACAAAGCTTTGATCTCCTCATTTTTTATTTTTTTCATCAATTTCTTAGAATGCAGTCTATATAAATCTAGTAATAAAAATGCGTTGTTAATCATATTGTCTATCTTCATAAATTATCATTATAAGAAAAATTTATATATGTTATAAAAAGAAGATAATAACACTACCTAGTGATCTTTACAGAATCCATTTCTTCTTTGTACTTTCTTCCAGGTCCTTCATTGAAATATTTATAAACAGGCTCTAGTTTTTCTATCATCCACCTAGCAACTGCAGACTTTAAATCTAATGGATGTATTTTCCCTGCAACCCAATCTCTTCTCAAATCCCACAATTTTGTATATATCTTTCTCTCCCCAGTTTTTCCATTTATTATTTCAAACTCTATTTCTTCAAACGAATACTTATATAACTCATTAGATTCTTTATTTGCAATTTCATAAATATTATCCCAATTTATCATATTTTTATCCTTCAATTCTTCATATGTATTATAATCTAAGTTTTCAGATATTCCTTCTATCTTATATCCTTTTTCTAATAATATTTTTATTAATCCATAATTTTCTTGTCCCCTAAATATTAAATATTCTGTTATTTCCCATATAGGATTGAAATCTAATTCCTTTTGAGGACAAAATGCTTTATTTATTTTTTCTTTTATTTCATTTGGAGAATCATGGACAAATATTGCTGAACCTGGTATTGACTTAGACATTTTCAATTCTGATAATTCCTCCTTTGCTTCTTTTTTATTTCCTTGTTTTAACTTTTGAAATACTTCCAGAGGTAATTGCAAATTGGTTATTAATTGATGATGCATTGCAATCAATGGATAATCTACTTTATCAGCATATTCTATTGCAATTACATGGGCTTTTCTCTGATCTATTCCTGCATGCGCTATATTTACTTTTTGAAATATTATATCTGCAGCCTGCATTAGTGGATATATTAAAAATGCTGATGGGATAGATTCGCTTTCTTTTCTTCCCATTATTGTTATTGATCTTAATACTCTATTTAGTGTCGTATTTTTTCCTATCTTTATCACTTCTAACCAATAATCATTATTATATATCTCTGATGCTAAAACCACCTTTACTTTATCTCTATTACCTCCTAATGCTTCTATTGATCTTAATAATGCTTCTGAAAAATATCCTCTGGCAATCTTTCTTATCAATTCTATATCCCCTCCTAATTTATTATTTATCATAGTATGCCAATCTGCTAAAAATATACTTGCTTCTCCTATTTTTGATGCATCTATTATCTTTAAACCAGATACTACCCCAGTACCTATGTGTACATAGCCCGAAATTTCAAAACCAATGTAATGTCTAAACTTATCTATTTTATTTACTTTCTCCTCGCCTAAAACTTCTATAGATGGTTTTTTCCAAAGCAATACTTTTGCAATCTCTTTATCCATCATAATAGTAGGTAAGTAAAATTCTTATACTTGGCCTTAATACCGGTCAATATTTAATGCCATATTTATTTTACATTTATTATATTTAAAAGCTATACAGTGAAGGGTAATGCTGATGGTCCATTAAGATAAAATTCTTTTAATATTTCCCAAACTTCGTAAAAGTCAAATATTTTTTCTTCTACCATTCTTTTTAATATTCTGGCACGATAATCTAATATTTCATATATTTTTCTTTTATCTTCTATTTTCATCAATGGAGCAACTTTTTTCTCCAGAATATAACTATTATATTTTCCAGAAAATATATGTTTATCTCTTACACTTTCCCATGCAAATACTCTTCTAACAGCAACCTTTTTTATTTCTGCTACATATTTTTCAATTTCATATATACTTGTGACTCTTCTTTCAGCTCTTCCTTTTATATTTACTGAGGATGTGAATACAGCAATATTTAAGTTATCTATAAATGTAATTGGAATATTAATTGGTTCTCCAGTCAATCTTTCTATCAGTTGAGTTATATTACCTGAATGGAACGTTGTCATGACAGGATGACCAGTTTGCATTGCCTGAAATGCTACATAACCTTCTTTTCCTCTAATTTCACCAATTAATATATAATTTGGTCTTGATCTCAATGCTGCTCTCAATAAATCATACATGGATACGTCTGATCTTTTTCCTACTTCTCTTGTTACAAGTCTTTGCCATATTGGATGTGGAATATTTAATTCTGGTGTATCTTCTACAGAATATACCTTTGCATCTGGTTTAATGAATGTAGCTAGAGCATTTAATAATGTAGTTTTACCAGATGCTGTCTCTCCAGATATTACTATATTCATTCCATTTTCTATGGCTAGCCATAAATATGCAGCCTCTTCTGGAGAAATAGTTCCAAAAGATATTAATTGAGTTATGCTCAATGGTTTCATTGAGAACTTTCTTATTGTAAATGATGATCCATGTAAAGAAATATCTTTTCCATATATGAAATTAACTCTAGATCCATCTGGCAATATAGCATCTACTATTGGCCTATTTTCTGATACTGGTCTATCAACAATTTCAGAATATCTTATCATATATTTGTTTAATTCTACTTCGTCTTTGAACTTCCTATTTGTTTTTAACATTCCAAATATTTTATGTACTACATAAATATCTCCCAATCCTAAAACATGGACATCTTCCAGATAAGGATCTCTCAAAAATGGCTCTAAAAAGGAATACCCAAATCTTTCTCTTATTAAGAAATATAATAATCTATCGTATTCTTCCTTATCTTTTACAAAAACTTTGTCAGAAAATAGAGATTTCTTACCAACTTCAATTACCCTATTAAATAAATCCACTATATATCTTTTTACCTCTTCTACATTTTCTGTATTTATATTTTCTATAGAATATTTAACGATTTTAGATTGAATTTTCTCTAATTTTTTCTTTTCTTCTTCTGTAATTTGTGGTTCTATAACATTATAATGAGCTTCGCCACTTGGCAATTTGTAAACATGAATAAATATAGGATCTCCAACAGGATATAGAATATTGAACTCTGTCCTTTTTCTTAGATCAAAAGTTAATTCTGTTTTCCATTCTGGAAGTCCGATTTTTCTAGATATATCATCAATATATGACTTCAAATGAGGATATCTAATTAAAGCTTGATTAAAATCTTTAGTAATTTCTATAGATATTGTATGTGCCCTTTCTCTCTTTATTATATATTCTTGTTGGCTTTTTTGTATTAATTGTTCATTCATTATACATATGAAGATATTTCGATAATTAAGCCTATATTTGGTTCTACCCTAAATGGTATTACATTATTATATATTCCCCTTGGATATCTAAATCTTTTTACTTCAATTATTCTTAATGAGGATCCTTCTCCAATTGTGCTAAATTTAATATTAAAGTATATGTCTGATACCCTCCTAATATTTCTTACAAAAAATTCATTGATTTCAGATGGGTTATAGGTTAAAAGTATTGTTTTTCCCCAATCCTTAATTTTTCCAAAAAATTCTATCAATTTAACAGAATCCATATTACTCAAACCATTAATTAATGGATAAGACAAAGAATCTAGTACTATTAAATCTGATTCAAATATTTTCCTTGATTTTTCTTTAGTCAATTCAAATATTAAATTTTCTTTTTCCTTTACCTTACCAAATAAATTTAAAGTAGATATATAGAGAAGACTCTGTTTAAGTAGATAATCTTCTATTGAATATCCTAGAGAGTTCATTTGTTTTACAAAATCTACAACCGACAACTCTGTAGATATATAAGTAACTTTAAAATTATTGTATAGAGCTCCATATACAATTCTTTGAGCTATTATACTTTTTCCAGATCCATGATCTCCTTCAATTATAAATATACTACCCTTTGGTATTGCTCCTCCCAACCTGTCGGCAAATTCATCTCTATCCAAATAAATATCTATATACTCTACCACTTTTTATGATATTATATAAAATACCTTTTGGCCATCACAATATTGTATAGTTAAATTTGCCCCTTTATCTACTTCTCTACCATATACTTTTATCTCTGCTGTATAATTATTCAAGAATTTTACCGTATAATTAACTGGTAAATCTTCTACCAATATGTTTTTTATGCAATTACTCAACTGGGAGCTCCCTATCAAATACAATATAGAATACTCTGGAGAAGAATATGAACTTATGATATAAGATGTAAAAGGTTGTACATAGACGCTATTTGTAAAGTTTGAAACCTCTCTAGCTAAGACATTACCTGTGGATTCAAAGTAATTGTAAAATATATAAACGGATATATATCCTACTATAAATAATACTGCTAAATATACCAGTTGTCTAAGCATTTTCTTTTTCCGTCGGAGATATATATCCCTTTTCAACCAATTCTTTATACAAATCCTTCATTCTTTCTAAATTTCGCTCATTTGATAAATTAGATAGCTTTGTTATTATATATAAACTTACTAAATGATCCTTGGGTGTTAATTTTTTATCTTCTGTTTCTAATCCGGATAATCCTGTTAGATATTCTTTTAATTTTATTTTTACTTTTTCTGTTATCCATTTTATATTTTCATAATAATCTAATGCTTTTTCTACTTCCTCCATATTTGACTTTTTTACTAAGTAAGATAACCAGCCTATTATTATGGATGCAACTGCAGGATTATCATCCAAATCTTTTAATGGTAATATATGTGTCTTTTCTTCATTATTAGTTATTGAAATATTTTGAATGTCCTGTTTAGCTTCAACTACTTTTTCTTCTGTTTCTACAAATGGATTATAACTTCTCATCAATAATTCATATATAGAAAACATTTTTTCCAAATTATTTTTAATGTTATTTATTTCATTTTGATTTGATTCAACTTTTGTATTTATTTCAGCAAATTTATTCGATAATTCAGAAATTCTATTTTCCATTTCTCTTATAGATCTTGCCAAACCCTCTATTGAATTTATTATGCTAGTTATTTCATTATTCTGAATTGGTGTTGGGTTTGGATTTACATTTTGTACGGGGATTAATTCCTGATTAGCATGATCTTTTTTTCTCCTAAAAATGGAAAATATATCCATATAATAATAGAGTACATCAATATATATAAGCAATGTTTAAATATTTATAATCATTGTTGTTAATCCATACAATATTATGATAATTAAAAAATTTGAAGATATAGAAACTGGTTCGATTGGCCTACTGATGCATCTCTTCGATGATTTTGTAATTTCCTCGAAAAGTATAGAAAGCAATATCAAAAAACTAAATCTGGATTTAAAGATTTATACATTAGATATACCAATAGTATATCCTTATTTTATTGAATTTGAGGATAAAATTATCATAGCCAAAAATTCTCCAGAAGAATTAAAGGATCTTTTAAGAAAATTTTTTGATTTAATAGAGATAGATGTAATAGAAAATTTGATTGGAAATGTTTTTTTAATTGGTAAAAATGGAATTATATATTCTCGTGCAAAAATTGAAGATGTAGAGTTGATCTCAAAAAAACTGGGACTTCCAGCTTACAAAATTAAATCTAAATATTATATAGGTAGTATTTCTAGGGTACACAAAAATAAATTGCTTATTTCACAAGAGGAAAAGGAAAGTAATATAAACAAGATAAAAGAGATCACTGGATATAAGGTAGAAACTGGTTCTGTTAATTTTGGAAGCCCTTACTTAAGATATGGAATAGAGATAAATAAAGACTATTTAATAGTTGGCAAATATAGCACAGGACACGAAATAGTTAGGATTGAAGAGTTTTTTTCTGCGTAATTTCCTTAATTTTTTTGTTTATTTCTTCTAGATATTGATTTAATCTATCTATGTTTTTATCTATTAAATCGATTACTTCATTTTTATCCTTTTCTATATAAATATTTCTACCAATATTTATCAACAAAGTACTATCATCAATTATAGAACCTTTAACAAAAATCATGCCACCTAGATTTATATATGCAAGATCTTGCTTTTTCAAATTTAGTATATATTCTTTTATTAATCTATAATCTAATATTCTCTTTTCTACTTCTTCTTTTTCTTTATACAAGTATCCTAATTCTTCAATATATTCCATTCTTAATTGACTCTATAAACTTTTTAAGTTTCTTATCTTCTATTTGATCTTCTGTTATTTCTTTTATGCTTAAGATCTTTATTCTATTTTTCTTAACTTTAAAATTTCCTCCCAATATAGAATATATTCTTTCTAACACATCTTTTTCCGATATACCTAGCAATTCCTTTCTAAATTTGTATACTACCTTTCTTTTAGTTATAACTCCTTCTTTCTTACTTGGTCTTCTAATAATCTTTGTCTTAAATATTAACCCTTCAACTCTATAGATCTTAACATCCATTTTTATTTATAACTATATGTTATATTTTAATTTTTTGGGGCCAATGATAGATAACTTATTGTTATTTTCTTTCCAGCCTTCTTAGGCCTTATTGCTTTTCTCAATACTATTAATCTCTTTGCTGGACCTTGAACAGATCCTTTTAGTATAACATAAGAATTCTTTACTATACCATAATGTGGCCAACCAGATTTTGGATTAATTTCTTCTACATTATTTGATATTTTTATTATTAACTTATTATATTCTGTTCTCCTAAAGAATCCATATTGACCTGGCATTGGCGTTGTTGGAAATATTCTATGCATACCTCTTGCACCTCTAGATTGTGTATGTCTTGCAGATTTACCAACTTTATGTTCTCTTGGCTGTATTTTTATTCCAAATCTCTTTACTTCACCTTGAAAACCTTTCCCTTTAGTTACCCCTATAGTATCTACATATTCTCCCTCCTTAAATACATCGGAAATATTTATTTCTTTTCCTAATAAATTTACAGAATATTCGAAAACCTTTTTAATATCTTTTCCACCAACTGGTATCTCTAATACTTCCGGTTTATTTTTACCCAGTGTAGTTAACCATGGTTGAGTATGTACCAACAATTTTACTATTGAAATTTTATCTATTAATTCCTTTGCTTTATTTAAATCATTTTCCAAATCATTATTTGGTTCTATACCTTTTATCTTTCTTTTTAATCTTTTGTCAATATTATTAGATATTATGTCCATCAATGTTTGATTACCTTTGTTTAGATCTCTTTTATATAATCTAATTCCAAATACCTTTAGTGGAGGTGTTTCTATTATTGTTACTGGTATGAAAGTATTTTCTGTATCGATTATATGAGTCATACCAACTTTATATCCAACAAATGCAACCGGAACTATTTGATCTATTTTAGGCCAATTTTTTATTTCTGGATAAATTCTTCTAGCCCTTACTCTGGGCCAAAATTGCATAGCTACTCTTCTTGGTCTATGTCTACCATGCTGTGGCATTTTCTAGTTATTTCCTTAAAACTCTTTTAAATTTTGTATAATATTTTTTATGAATAGGGGTCGTAGGCTAGTGGTAGGCTCCTGGGTTTGGGTCCCAGGGATCGGGGTTCGAATCCCCGCGACCCCACTTTAATATTTTAATCATTGAAATCTACATCTGTACATCGTTGTTTCATCATTCATCAGAAATGCCTTGCATCTTCATGCTTAGATATATAAATTCATTCAAAAGTAATAAACTTTGTTTTATCGAAAATATTTTTCTTCCACAATGAAAACCGGTTTTAGTCAAGTAAATAAAACTATTTAAAAATATAAATCTAGAAATTTACTATAAGGACCCGTAGCTCAGCTTGGATAGAGCGACGGCCTTCTAAGCCGTAGGTCGGGGGTTCGAATCCCCCCGGGTCCGCTATCTATTCTTTTGTACCTAAAGTTGATTGAACGACATCTTTTCCATTATATTGAAATCTAAATACATAATAATATTTAGTAGATAATAAATTTTCCACAATAATTTGAGAACTATCACAATTCAACAGTATTGTAGTTTGATTCTGTGGATATAATGTTCCAGAACTATTTGATCTACAACTGTACCTATTTCCTGTACTTACTTTAGATATATATTCATATTCGGAAGCTATGGCAGAAATATTTCCCAACTCTATTGCACCATTTCCATTATTATAAATTATAGCATATATTTCGCCATTAGCCTGAAAATACATTACAGATACATTAAAACTATATACGATGTTTTCGTTTTTCCCTCCAAAAAGACCAGTAACCCCTGTTGGTGGAACAAACAATACCAATATTATTACTCCTATCAAAATACCAAACATTATAAAAACTAATTTTGTTAGTATGTCGCTTCTCATATTAACTATCTAATTATCAAAATTTAAAAATTAAATTTTACCGTAAAATCTATACATACTCTATATATTGATGGAGCTATATCACCTACTTTTAATATTTTAAGTATTTCATAACTGAATCCGAATTTTTTTGAATATTCATCCAATAATTTATACGCATTTCTTTCTATTTCATCTTCCTTAAAAAATTGATATAGATGTATAACCCCTCCATCTTTTATCAATGGTATTGCGTAATCCAGATAATTATGGCTTTCTTTTGGTAAGGGCATTATTATTCTGTCAAACTTTTTATTAAATTTTTCCAAATTATCTAAATCTCTCAAATATTTTATATTCTTGTATTTTATCTTTTCTACTAATTCTTTATATTCCTGTATATATAAATCATTTATTTCTAATCCAGATTCAATTAAATCCTTTATATATTCTTCATCATTTTTTAGTATTCCGTCTCCATCCTTTAAATATCCTATATATGGGGATACTTCCCTTACATCTCCCAATATTGTTATGACATTATTTACTTTGTTTAATCTTAGATTTTCTCTGCCATATTTTACTGCAAAAGGATTTAATTCTATAGAATATATTGTCTTTGCTTTCGAAAATTTAGAAATATATATTGGATATACATTTACTCCAGAGAACATAACCAATACTTCTTCTCCATCCTTAACTTCTTTAGCTATTCTAAATCTTTCATTGCTCAATCTTGGAGAATAATACATTCTAACTACATCTACTTTAAATTTTAATCCATATTCAATATTAATAGTCTCAGTTTTATTTTCTCCATAGAGTATTTTATATTTTGGTATTCTATAAGGAGGAAGAACTTCTGTTTCCTGTAATAATATTGTTTTTATATGTTTATGCTTTTCCAAAATTTTTTTTACATATTCTTCTTCTGAGTAAATCAATGGTTTCTTTATTATTGCAATATCTCCAACTATATCAAACGACATATAAAAAATTTCTATATAAAAATTTTTAATCATTATAAATTTTGTGATTTTATAGCATTTTCTTATCATTTTGTATTTATATACATTTCTTTCCTACAACCTGCTCTTATAAAAAATATGTTTTAATAATCCTTTTAAAGCGTATTTATAAATATTCTCTCTTTAAATCCTTTTATCTCATACAAGTAGTCCATACTGCCTGTGAAAAAATGATAGATTTTTAAACATTTTTTACAAAATATTGTATATGGCAAAGAAGAAGAAAGAAGAAGAAAAGTCACAAGGACAACAAAAGAAATAATCTGTCCTATGTAATAGAATAATTTCTTTGTGACGACACACTGAGGTGGGTCTTCCAAGGCTTCATCCATTATAATTATTTTTTATTGTTCCATTATTTAAAGGTTAACTTTGGTTTGGTCACTGTATCAACTAAGGATTTTATCAAGTTATCATCTACTTTATTGAATAAAGGATATGGTTTTTCTTTTATCTCAATTGAAAGAGCATCTGGTGAATTAAATATATTATTTATTGTATCAAAAGATACATCCTTATATCCTAGGATATCGAAAAATCTATTAGAAAAATCTGGAGTAAATGGATATAACATTGTATATAATACAATTAGTAAGATTATTAGTGATTTTAAAAATTCTCTGTTCTTTTCTGGGTTTTCCCATGGTTTTCTATCTTGAAATACTTTGTTTCCATAGTTTCCCAGTTCCAATATTTTTCTTAGGCCGATATGTAATTCACATTTATCCATTATATTCCTATACTCATAATATATTTTCTTTATATCTTCTATAACCTTTTTATCTGCTTTTCCATCAATCTTTCCATTATAATATTTGTATACAAAAGATAGTATTCTGTTTGTTAAATTACCTATATTATTAACCAAATCGTTGTTTATAACTTCTTTAAATTCTTCCCACCTAAAGTTAACATCCTTATTATATGGTAATAGATATGATAAGTAAAATCTCCAATAATCTCTTTCCAATTTAGAATCTATTAATGAATCGCAGAAAACACCCCAGTTTTGACTTTTACTAATCTTTTTCCCCTCATAAAGTAGATATGATAAACCTATTACATTGTACGGTAATACAAAGTTTAATAGATCTGTTGTTGGAAATAATTCTTTATAATCCTCTGATATATTTGAAGAAGATATCAATATAGCTGGCCAGAATACTGCGTGAAATGGTATATTGTCTTTTCCTAAGAAATGATAAATCTTTCCTTTAGTCCAAAAATCTTTCCATGTTATATCTAAGACTATTTTTTGAACTTTTTTATTATCAAACAAGTATTTTAATATTTTTTCTAAATTATAGAATTTCTCTCTCATTCCGTATAAATACAATACACTCCCTTCTATTTTATAATTTAAATTATATATATCTTCTCCTACTTTAATTATTAATTTATTTCCATTATCCTCTATCAAAGCTAAATCATCTATTTTTGCATATTTTACATCATCATAAAAATATTCGCCTTTTAATTTTTCCGCAATAAATGATATATATCCTATTAGTGCATCATACCAAACATACAAAACTTTATTTTTATATATTTCAAAATAGTTATAATTATTTAATATATTATCTACTCTTGGCCAATTTTCTTCTATAATTGTCAATATTTTTACATACTCTTCTTCAGGCACAATAAGACCTTCATTCTTCAATGCCTCAATAAAAGAATCTCTAAATTTCTCTTTTGAACCGAAGTCTAATTTATTAAATATTTTTTTCTTTAGTGCCTCCCAAAGTTCCTTATAAGGAACTGGTACTCCAAAAGACAAATCTCTAGTTATACTTCTTTCCCTAAGTCCTTCCTTTATCCATCCCAAAGACATTGTAACAGCCAGATCTGTAAATATACCTTTCTTGCCTTCAACATATTCTTTTATGTAATTTTCTAGTTTTGTTAAATCCAAATATAGATGTCTTGTTTTTCTAAATACTACACTGCTACCAGTAATTGCATTTTTAGGATTTATTAGATCTTTTGGATCTAATAATCTTCCACAAGCCTCACATTGATCTCCTCTTGCTTTTTCATATCCACAGTATGGACATGTACCTTCTACAAATCTATCAGGTAAGAATTTATTCCAGTTTGGATCATATGGCAATTCTACTTCTTTTTCTACTATATATCCATTTATAAAAGTCTTGACAAATAGTTCTTGAACTATTTTATAATGCACCTTATTTTTTGAAGTTTGGCTAAATGTATCAAAAGATAAATTAAACCATTGATATATTTTTTTATGTACGTCATGAAAAAATTCTACTATTTTTTCTGGTTTTGTATTATTTTTAATTGCTTCTACTTCTGTAGCAGAACCATGATCATCTGTTCCACATAGATAAAAGACAATATTCCCCTTTAATCTATTATATCTTGCAAAAATATCAGATGGTAATAAACTACCAACTAAATGACCTATATGTGGTACATTATTTACATATGGTAACGCAGAAGTAATTAATACAATCTCTTTTTCCATTGATTAAAATTTATTAAAAAATTTTATAACATTTCCTCTAATTTATCTTTATTTTTTCTTATCCAGTTTGTGTATATCTCTGAATAATGACTGTATTTTATTATATCATTTTTATATTTTGGTAAATGCTTAATTAAGTAATTTCTTATGTTTTTCACTATATCTCCTGTATACAACATAAATATACTTTCTATTATATCTCTAATTATCAAATATGCTTTTTCATATTTCTTTATTTCATCTATATTTTCCTTAATCCATGAATACATTACATAGATGGACTCTGGATTTCTGGATAATAAACTAAATAGTAATCTCCAATCTTGAACTCTTATTGTACCAGAAACTGCATTATCTAATAATTCCAGCAATAAACTAGATCTTCTAAAACTAGTTAGACCTCTTAATAAAATCACTTTTTCCTCTGGATTATTTGTTTTTGTGTATAAGTTTAATAATCTTCTAAATTCGTTTGTACCTCCATGCATACCTACTATTTCCGATATCAACATTTTTTCATTATTATTCAATTTTTCCCATGATTTAAACTTGTTAAATGCTTCTTCTACTATATCATAATCATTGATTAATGATAAAAACTTGTAAGAAACGTATTTTTTCATCAGAGACGAATAATCCTTGGCTTCTATATCTTTAAACCTGTAAAATATGTCTTTGTATTTTATCAAGAATTTTTTATAATCCAGATTAAAATAAAATGCTATATCATATAATATATTAAATAGTATAGCTATTGTCAACCAATAATCTTCATCCCTGTAATGCTCTATTAAATCTAACAGGGTGTTTATTCCTATTTTATTCATTAAGTTCAATAAATAATAATCATGTAATATAGCTGCTCTTCCTAATTCTGAAATTTGTTTGTTTTTTATTCCATTAAATATATGCTCCATGTTATTATATTTAACAACATAAAATCCAATTGCTTCTCTATTTAATGAGAAAAATGATGGATCTCTTTTTAGTACTATCCTTCCCTTAGTTTTATTAAATAATATGTTAAACTTTTCACCCTCTATTTCTAAGAATAATGGTATAACCCATTTTTTATTTTCTTTCTTCCCATAAACAAATCTAGATTGATTAATACTTATAATATTTCTATTGTAATTTACTTCTATTATTGGTAGCCCTTCCTCATTAATCCACTTCTCTATCATATATTTTATCTCCTTGCCACCGATTAATTCAAACTCTTTGAATAAATCTGAAGATGTGGCATTAGAATACTTATACTTATTTAAATAATTTATTATTGCTACTCTAAATTTGTCATATCCAAGATAGTTGTCTATCATTCTTAACACATTACTACCCTTTCCATAACTTATATTATCAAAAATACTTTCTATTTCCTCCTCTCTTTCAACTTTTACACTTATTGGATGAGTATATATTGTAGAATCATCAAATTTAGCCTCATAAGTATCTACTAGGTACATCCTACCAAAGGCTACTTTTTCATCTTGATACAGTTCATCTATTGCCTTGTATGCCATGTATGTTGCAAATGATTCATTTAACCATAAATCATCCCACCATTTCATTGTAACTAAGTTTCCGGACCATTGATGCCATAGCTCATGTGCTATAACTTCCATTATTCTCAACTTTTGAGAATGAGAATAAATATCTTTATTGTATAGTAATGCTGTTTCTCTAAATGTTATAGCTCCCCAATTCTCCATAGCACCTGCAGCAAAATCTGGTACTGCTATTAAATCTAACTTTTCTAATGGATAATCTATGCTAGAATATTTTTCAAAATATTTTAATACATCTATTGCCCAATTTAATGAAAATTCTCCATCTTTAGCTTTATCTTTATCTGCAACTATTCTAATCCTTTTATTATTATATTTTTGTTCAAGATAATCAAATTTACCTATACCCAAATATAATAAATATGTGGACATTGGAGGAGTTTCTTTAAACTTTACTATTTTCCTATCACCCTTAGTCTCTTCATATTCAATTTCTGTATTTGATATTACATCATAATCCTTATCTACTTCCACTTCTAATTCAAACTTGGCCTTGAATATTGGTTCATCAAAACATGGTATAAAATATCTAGCATATGTAGGTTCAAATTGGGTAGTTAATATTTTATCCCTACCTTTACTTAGATATAGACCTATTAAATCATTTCTTACTTTACCCTTGAATACTATATATAATTTGTTTTTTCCAGAATATTTTCTATTAAGGGATATTTCCAATAAATCTTCTTCTATAAATCTAAAACTCACATTTATATTATTTATTTTAACTTTTTCTATTTTCAATTCCTTTGCATGCATATATATTTTATCTTTTGGTTTTTCAAAATTCAAAGTTATTATTTCTTCACCCCTATATTCTAGATTGTTTAAATCCACAAATATTTTGATATAATAATGTTCTGGCTTTACATCCAGAGGCAGCCTCATTTTATATAAATCTTTGCGATAATTTTAAATCTATGTCGATCTATAAAAACTTAAAGTCCATACCAATGACCTATATAATTATTATAATAACGATTTTTACATACATTATCGAATTATTCCTAATATCAAAAGATCCTTTGTTAATATTACAGATTGCATTTTATCCATATTATTCATTGATATATCCTTGGACTTATATAACATCTATTTTTGCCAGCGATCCTACTACAATCTATCCACTTTTGATTGACACATTAGCTCTACTATTTTTGGGTCTTATATTCGAATTTAATTACGGAAAAGTTCATTTATTAATATTATTTATATTATCTGGAATCTTCGGAAACATAGCATTTTATCTACAATTTTATAACAATCCATATATTGGCGGAGTAGGATCTTCAGGTGGAATATCTGGAATACTGGGAGCTTTAGCAGTTTTAAAACCCAAAGAAAAAATTATTATATTTCCAATAATGATTCCAATAAATATGTCTTATGCTGCAGTAGTATGGATAATATTTAACCTAGTTGGATTAATGTTTCAATTTTTACCAATAGGTTTTTCAGCCCATCTAGGTGGTATATTCTTTGGTATACTATATGGATATCTATTAAGGAAAAAATTGAAAAACAAAAGCGATATTATAGAATATTATTCATAATCAAATTTTTTAATTTAATCTCATATGCTAACAAAATATATATAAATAATAATATTCAATTAAATACCATGGAAGAAAAAATAACTAACATAAATGAAGAAGTTGTTAAAGAACTGAGATCCAAATTGGCTACTCTTTCTACAAATACCCTTTTAAGATATTATGAAGATATTAAGTCAAATATCATCCCTCAAAATTTATCTACTTATATTCAATATATTACATTTGAAGAGTTATTGGAATTTATAGAGAAAGAACTTATCATGAGAGGAGCATTTAAAAGAATAAAAAGGATAAAAATAGATTGACTAATTTGATCTCTCTCTTTTTATTAATTCTTCTAAAAACCTATCCCTTATAGGTTCATAAACTCTTTTATAAAATTCTTGCTGGTTTTCTAATACACTCTTTGGGAATTTTTTCAAATATTCTAATGCAAAATTCCAAGCTTTTTCATAATCTATAATACCATCTATTTTATCTTTTACTTCTTTATCATAATCTTCTGGAGTCTGATCCTTATCGCCCATATGGAAAAATCCTGTAATTTTATTGTATGGTACCTCCTCATTCCCAACTTTAATAAATTCTATATCTTTACTTATGCTATAATTTTTTTCACCTTTTCCAAAGAATATTTTCCTTTTACTTCTTCCGTATACAGGCCTGTAGTATTTTGCCCATGCATAAAATATTGCTCTATTCAATCCAAAACTTTTTGCTTTATTTAAATCACCATATAATAAATAATATCTGGCTGCTTGTAATAATGCCATGATCTGGAATCTTCCAACATTTCCATAATTTTTTTTATTTATTGATATTTTCGTTTGATCAATTGTAGATTTTGTCAGATAATCTTTAATATATCCTTTAGACTCTTTGATAGACAATTCTGCTAGATAATCTCCTTCCCCTTCTTCATATTCCCTCCAACTTTTATCATGCTTATAATTTCTATAGTCTGCCCAAGATAAATCAAAATTATTTAGATCATTAGGTTTAAATACTACACAAACATAATCTAAAAATCTGTGAAATGATAATGGTACAGTAAATACCCTTTGTATATCAATTTTATTTTCTACTTTAAATTCTCTTGATTTTCCCTTTGCCTTCGATATTTCTTTTTCAAGATCATTTTTAGCCTTTTTTATTATAAAGTCTACTACCGAAAATGCTATATCTAATGGATGATATTTATTTAATATGTTTTTAGAAAAAGCATTTTCATTTATATGTATGTGAATTCCTCTCCCACTCCACTTTAAATACACCGATTTATATATATTATATTTTTCCAAATATGATATTATTATTTCTGCAACATTCTTTATTATTTCAAAATCCTCTAAAGTACCATCTATATCGAATACTGGAGTTACCAATCTTATATTGTTTATATCCTTCAACTTTTCTTCCTTTATTTCATTATAAATATTTATAGTTGCATAAATTGTTCTAAATTTTAAATTAGAAAATTTTACAAATAGAGACTTATATTCATCTTCATTCTCTATTTTTAATGGTCTTTTATCTCTATCATATCTTATAAATACTCTCTGATCTAATCTAGAAGTTTCTATTGCAATCCACCTATTCTTTGAATATTCTATTATTTCGTTCATGACCTCCTTTTTCATATAATGATTTTTTATATCTACCCAGTCTAGCATTATGATTATTTGTATTTTGTCTAATATAACACTATTATGATGAGTTCTACCACTGCTGATTAAATGATGAAAAATCCTACTGATCTTTTATCATATAATTTATTAATCTATCAAAATAAGGATTATCTCCTATTCCAAATGTATCATCATTTGCACCATTTAAATTCCAAATACCTATATAAAATTCTCCAGAATAATTATTATCTATAACAATTTTCTTTAAATCTTCAATAACATCTATCAAATATCCAATTGTTTTTTCATAATCCTTTGTTTTAGTACAATTATTATTTGATAAGCAAACTTCTGCAGGATAAAGATATCCCTCTGGATCTCCATTTCTAAATCCTATCTCACCAATAAATAAGGTAATATTTTTATCCTTTGCAAACTTTATTATTGGCTTTAGATACATATCTACATATTGTTTTGGTATAGCTATCTTTCCATTTTCTTTTTTGTAAACATATCCTGGCACTGGCCAGATATCATATCCAACGTATGAAAGTTTTATACCTAAGTTATCAAGTTTTTTATATAATTCAATTATATATTCCGGATTCTGATTAAAATTTGTATAATAACCGAATTTTGCATTTGGTAAATATTCTTTTGTAATCTTGTATAAATCTACTAGTGCATCTAAAGGCATTGAATCCATCTCACTGAAAAATATTGTTACGTTTCTCTTATTTTTACAAACATTTGAAATATATTTAAGTGTATCTATATAGTTATTTAATGTATTTTCATCTATATCGGTTTTGTCATTTCTTTGAGTATAAAAAAATTCATTAATAAACATTTCTCCATCAGTTTTATTACATAAATTTCTTAAAAATGATTTAAATCTTTCATTATGATAACTGCTTTCGGCAATATCAACCAAACCTATCTTAATATTATTGCTTTGTTTTGACAATTGAATTATTTTATCTAAGGAGGTTTCTTTTCCCCATGTTACAACCCAAAATAAATATTTTGTTTCTATTGTTCCTGTAATTAAAGTTTCACTAATCTGACTATTTTGACCATAACTATAATTATTTAAATTATTGTATAATAAATAAATAGGAGTTAATGATAATCCTACAATTATTCCTAATTTCAAAAAATTCCTTCTGTTGATTTGGACCATGAAAAATTTTTAATAAAAATTTATTTTTCTATTAGTCTTGGGTTATTTGCGATGAAAGTTCAGTTGCTACTCTATATCCTTGTCCTAGAACTCCGTAAGATAAATATCCTAATATTGTTTTATCTTTAGCTAGATTTACTGCTTTATATTCTACATCTCCAATTTTTACCCTATATACTGGTCCTTCTGTTAGAGCTACTGGAGCCACTGCGCCATTTACAAAGTTTCCTGTAGGATTTGACAACTGTCCTTTTAGTCCTAACTTACCTAACATTAATGCTGATTCTTTTTGTACAATATTTGTAACCTCATTTATATCATAATCTAATAGGAATATTGCCACCGAATCTTTATATGAAAAGGCACCACCATATATCATTCCAGGTGAATCATTAGAAATTTCTGAAGTCAATATAACTGCTACTGGATTTTGTCCGTTTAATAAACTATCTAAATTTTTCCAGCCTTTATCTGTAGATATTACTATTGCTGGAGAATTTGATCTCAACGAATATTTATCAGATCCATATGGCAATATGTAATCTTTTGGATTTTCAACTACTAAATAATTATTTAAACCGTTTTCTTTTGTAAATTTATATAATTCTTGTAGACTTATTGTACCAGTTTTACCAAATACAGAATACCTCGCTGTAAACAGACGCTGATCCACTAATATATTCATTGTTTTATTTCTTGAGTATGGATTCCTTACTGTAAGTAGTAAGTATGGTGGTTTTTCCTCTACTTTATCCAATATTAATACTGCATACTTATTATCTGGTAACTCTAAACCTTTTTGAATAATCTGAGAAGTAGTTGAAGTGCTTGATGGAGTTGAAGTAGTTGTTTCTGTATTTTCTGAGACTGTTGTGCTTGTGGGTTTTGGTTTAGTTGTAGATGTGATAGATGTTTCTATATTTGAAGTAGTTGTACTAGATTGTGAGATAGTAGAAGTAATATCTCGTCTCGATTGTGATGGTTCATTGTAAATGTTGACAATAACTTGACCGGATCCTTCTCCCTTTGTAGGAGTATATGTAACAGTTTCTTTTATAACTTGTGGTGATTGGTGATCTAACATGTATATTACTGCACCTCCAATTACTAATCCTGCTAAGAATTTAATAAGATCTCTTCTACCAAGAGTATTGTCTAAGTTTCTCCTAAATCTTTCCGCCATCTTAATTTATTTAGTAGAAAAGTTTTTAAGTTTACCACTACCAAATAGTAAAGACTATAATTTGAGAGACAGATTATGATAAAGTATTGCAAAAGAGATAATTATTCCATAAACTATTTTAGCATAATTAATTTTAATTATATTATTCCTAATATTCGATCTTTTTTAATATTAGTTTAAAAATTTATAAAGATCTGGTAATATATTCGTTCTTTATCTTTACTGGACTATCTTTAATCTCTAAATTTCTGATTCCTAGATATAGCAAATCTCCAACATCCTTTTCTTTCATTGTATATCCTCTATACATTAAATAGAAGATAAATAATATAGATAAAACCCAGATATAACTTGATAACTCTCCAAGGGTTATTGTTAATAAAAATAGTAAATGATCATTATAATATAAATATATTAACCATGGCATAGCTCTAATTATGAATATCAAATTTATTATAAGAAATATTAAAAGTACAGTAATAGAATAATAATCATAGTTATATCTTATTACTTTTTTCTTAGTCACAATCCATTTATTGTCCATTCCAAATAATATTCTTCTCAAGTAATATACTATGGTAAGTGATGATATGCCCCAACCAATCAACAATACCAAAAATGCATCCTTTAAAGATCCTTCCCCATAAATCCTTTCCTCCACTTTATAATATTGGTATAGCATAAGAAGGACAATATAAAGTGTAGCAAAATAAAAAAATGGAAATATATATTGATATGTTCCACTACTATAATTTGAAATTATAGAATAAATACTTATAGAAATTAATACAAACGACAGAAGAGGTATATAAATAGATGAAAACATATGCATGAAACTTAACTTTTGTTTTAAATTTAGATTTTCGTTAAACAATAATTTAAACAAATTAGAATATATTACATCAAAAGTACCGGTTTGCCATCTTCTCAATGTTTTCATAGTCATATTAAAGTTTGGTGGGAGATTTTGTCCGTATTCTATCCAATTTCTTATGTATATACCTTTATATCCGTTCATATACAATCTCAAAGTTAAAGATGCGTCTTCAGTTAAATGTGGGGTAAATCCTCCAGCTACTTTATAATCTCTAACTCTTAGAACCCCACAAGAACCATGGACCATTGATATATCATCTAGTAAATTTTTTGCTGGCAATGTTAATTCAAAAAATGTATCTACATATATACCCACTAATTTATGATAATAATCTACAGGAACTGTTCTCCTATTCCAATAAACAAACGAGAGATCTTTATTAGATTCAAGTATACATACTGCTTTATATAAATAGTCAACAGTAACTGTCCATTCTAAATCATATATAGAAACATATTCTATTCCAAATTTTTCTACTAGAAAATCTATTAATTCGTCTAAAGCTGCACCTTTTCTCTTTATTCCACCAAATCTGAAAATGTATATTATTTTACCCAGATCATATATTAAAAAGTTTTTATATGTATATATTCCTAGCTTTTTGCTATCTAGATAATTGACAAGAACTTTTTCTTTATTTATATCTGTATCATCTATAAATACAAATCTCAAATCAAAATTTTTGTATGGATTATTTATTTTATATAAATATTCTATCTTTTTTATTATTACATCTTCATATTCGTTCTTTACAGGATATATTACAAAAAGTCTTACTGGCCTTTTCAAATCTTCATATTTCGGTACTTCAATTTCTCTATCAATATTTACTAAATATCTTAATTCAAATATAGACAGAATTGTCACAATATATAGTAAAATTAATGCTGAAATAAATAATAGATCCATTTTTAATACAATGGTGAAACTACTATGAGCGATGGATTAGCTACAGATTGAATGAATAAATTGCCTAAGTTAAATCCAAAGAGCAAAAAGTATATATATAGTAATATTAGCAATATTATTGCAAATATGATAAGAAATAGTGCCGCACCAAATGATATAGAATTAGATAAGTATCCTAAAATTGTTAATAACAATATAAATATTCCAATTATAAACAATAGTTGAACTGTATTTGCTAAAAATGTTGTAAAATAAAATAAAAATGGGAATAACAATAATAAAACTAAAAATATCAATATTAACAAAATAATTATATTCCTGTCTGATAGTAAATATACTGCATATATCAGCATGAGTGAATTAATTATGTTCAGCATTAATAACAAGGTGTATTCACCCATAAAAGATTAGTTATTATAGAAAATTTTATAAGCATTTCTATTAGCATAGCTACTAAGTTATTGTAAAATTTATAAACAAACCTTACAATAATTCTTAGTATGGTAGATTATTATAATCTACCTCCTTATTTAAGAACTTCTTGGCGTTATGATAATGAAAAAGATTGCTCAAAGAGATTTGACTGTCCAGATCTAATTTTATTTTATTCAATTATAGAAGGAGTTAGAAACGGAAAAGGTAATGTTTATACCTTAAGATTTAATAATAAAAATTTAGAAAAAATATTAAGAGAATTAAATCTCAATGAAAAGAATGTTGGATATTCGGCACTAAGACTTGCTATTTATAATAAACTAGAAATGATTTCTGAATGTTTTACCGGAATAGAAAAAACTAAAAGAAAAGATAAAGTAGAATATATTCTATACTTAAAATCAGAGTTAGCAGAAAAAATTAAAAATATATATAGTGAAGCTGAAAGACTTTTTGGAGAAGGATCAACAAATATAATCCCAAAATTAGAATATGTCATATCTAGATTATTGATGAATAGTAAATATAATTTATATATTTGTTACAATAGAAAAAACCAGGATTTCAGATAAAACTTATTTTAAAAAAGGTATTTAAGAGGATATATTTTTTACTACTGTAGCCAGCAATACTATATTGTAAGGAATTACGAAAAATACTACAAATATTATTAACAATAACAGTCCTATTATTGGTGAAAAGATGATAAGCAATATTAAAATTAGAACTACTGGTATTATGAGTACTACAAATAAAATGTTGTATGCAACAACTTCTAAAGATTTCCAGATATCTACTTTCAAAGAATCTACTTTTCCCAATATTGCACCAATTATATTATAATACCATATGATAACTAAAATGATTTGCGCTATAGAAGATACTAATTCTACAATAAAGATCCAAATGCTATAATATAATCCTTCATTATAGATCAAATTGCTTTCCGAGCTAAGAGAAATAATAGAGTAAATACTAGTAGAAAATAAAGACAAAATCATAAACAATACTATATAATAGGATATGACAGTTGGCAGATTGACTATAAATAATATTTTGGTAGCTACATTATGGTTTGGTTTAATTTCTATATCAAGAATTTTTGTTAAATACCATGAAGTTATTCTTGGAAACAGATAGGAATACAATATTAACCACATAATTGGACCAATTAGTGGTATTATTATAATAAAACCTATCAAAATCGATAGAATAGAGTATATTATGCCAGGCAATATTCCTTTTTTATAATAACCAAATGCTTCTTTGAAATTATTTACTATTGTTGTTATCATATTAGTCTATGATTAAAAAAATTTATAAAGTGATAGTATCTCAACTATACATGAAGAGTATTGATTATTTTAATAATTAGTCCAGATTAATCTAGATTAATCTATACCAACTTTATAGTTTCATAGATAAGTTATGATCATAATATACCTTGGGTTGTATTGGATGACGGATAATTGGCGTTATCCGACATAGAACATAGTTTTTTATATTATTATATATGACCTCGATATTTCATATCATAACATAAAATAAAACTAAAACTATAAAAAATAAAATATATTTTACCTACAACATACTATATAATAATGCATTATATTCTATGAATGGTTCTGAGGTTTTAAAATATATTTTGCCAAGAGCAACAGAATATGTCAATAATAGTTCTTTATTTCTTTCCTTAATCTCTTTTAATTCTGGATTTCTTTCCCTAATCTCTTTTAATTTTGGGGGCAATTCCTCCACTATATCATGCTTTAGCCTTATATTATT